>NZ_JAEHBN010000010.1:0-237970 GCF_016483605.1 Bacillus cereus group sp. N11 | reverse complement strand
GGACCTTCTGGTGGACCTCCAGGACCTACTGGACCTACCGGATTGCCAGGAACTGTTGGACCTCCGGGGCCTACTGGACCTACCGGACTTACAGTATCCGGGTTATCTCATTATGCTTATGTTTTCAATACAGCAGCTCAAGTTGTTGCCTTAGAAGCACCTATTCTTTTTAATTCACATGGTAGAATGACATCTGGTTTTACTCATACGCTGGGAACTTCTCAATTAATGGTTCTTAATGCAGGAGATTATAAAATTTCTTTTTCTGTATCAGGAGTTGAGCCTAATCAATTCACACTTTTTTTAAATGGTGCTCCGGTTACCAGCGCAGTTTATGGATCAGGTGCAGGGACTCAACCAAACAACGGCCAAACAATCCTCGCTTTAGCTGCAGGTGATATTATTACCCTTAATAATCATACTTCCGCTGCTGCGGTTACTTTGCAGACTTTAGCAGGTGGAACACAAACAAATATAAATGCTTCGATTGTAATTGAAAAATTAAATTAATTTAATCATTTATTTCTTGAAACTCTGGCAGTAAATAACCTAGAGTGGATTCTTTTTTAACAAGCAGTTAGCTTTTGCTAGCTGCTCTTTTAATTAAAATAACGATTTTGTTATAAAAATTCACCTATCTAAAAAACATACATACAATATCTTGGGTATCCTTTTTCAACATTAGTTTTGGTCAGAGCGCCTTCCTCTCAAGGCGCTCTTTAATTTTCTAATAAGGATTTTGTTTAATTTCCATTAACCTTTTTGATCCTTTTGAATACATTATTATTGCAAGGAATTCCATAGAGTACTCTCGTCCAGTCACCTTGAATTTCTTGCAGACCTTGTGTGAAGAATCCGTTTATAACAAACGGGTTCTTTTATTTTGAGTTATAAAATAACTATTTTGTTAAATTTCATAAATACAATCGCTTGTCCATTTCACTTTGTTTGATTTCTACATTTACTATTAGTAATACGAATTTTTTAGAGGTGAAAATATAATGGACGAATTTTTATCTTCCGCTGCAGTAAACCCTAGTTCGATTGGACCAACACTTCCCCCCATCCCACCATTCCGATTTCCGACTGGTGCTACCGGACCGACTGGGCCAACTGGGCCGACTGGACCGACTGGACCGACTGGGCCGACTGGGCCGACTGGACCGACCCTATTTTTCACTCCCCTTACACCAGAACCTGATTCTATAGATCTTCCACCAAATACAAATAACATTCTAATTATGGAGGTCTTTGTCCCTATAGAAAATAAAGGTGACAAAGTCCTATTAAACGCGACAATCGGTACAGAACTTCTTGTTCAAATAGGAGTAGATGAAAGTACATCCTTTAATGTGGATGCCATTACGTATCAGTTATTTCGTAATGATGTATTGCTAGCAGATACACTTGTATCCGGAAAATACGAAGTAGGCGCTAATATAGATATGATATACTCTTTTAACTCCACATTTACATGGGTAGATCATCCAACAGACCCAATATTACCAGTAGATCCGGTTCATTATCGTATTGTAGCGAATATAGGGAATATTAGTGAAACTATAACATCTGCTCAAGTCAGAAATCGTGGGTTTTCTGCTGTAAGATATCCCCCTGATCCAATTTAATTAACAGTAGGAGTTACACACTCCACTAAGAAAATGTAAATACAAAATTTTCTACGTTTAATCAATTGAGAAGCTAGCTTTTGTTAGCTGTTCTTTTTTATAAAATAACGCTTTTGTTCAAAATTAATAAATATTGTTTTTATAGTTTCCGACTGCTTTGAGTACCTTATTTGTTACCTTTTGATCAGAATAGAATTTCATATCTTTATATTGTCTTGAATTCTGATTGTCTGGCTCATCTGATTGACAGCCCTCATGATTTAACAAATGTTGAAATCTTTCTTCTTTGCACCATTTCAGCCCGCCAAACGATATCCATTCACTATCAGCAACCGTTACTTGTTCAACATCAGTAAGTTTTCCTTCTTGTTTTAATAACCATAAGTATTCATCAAACTGCATTTCCCAAGGTTTATATGAATTACCGAACATCATTACATGTCCTTTTTCGAATTGAACCCGCACGATTTTATCCTTTTGTTTTCTAGCCATCGCTCATTCCCCTTTTTCTACAAAATTCAAATTTTATTAAAGTAACTGTGTTTTCCGTTCTTCCATACGAATTACTTTTCCACTTTGATATACAAATGATTGTTCGCCAAATCCACCTTGAGGTGGTTCTATTAGTTGGACCTGACCATTTTTAACAACATATATTCCGTTTATTTTCAAATCTATTTCAGCTGTCATTTCTACAAGATTTTCTTTTCGAATTGCCACCAAGATCACTCCCATATGTTATAATTACTTTGTCGAAGTAAGTTGAGAGTGATCTCAGCTTTTTTTATTTGTCTATAGATATTGGACAACATTTTCTGGAACAAATGATTGTTCAAGTGATAGATGGAGCCGTATTGGAATCGGCTTTTTTTCATCCCGTGCTCGCTTACACATTTCTTCTGCTTCTTCCCAATCAAACTTTTTATCCTCCACTCGCTTATAACGCCAAATCCCAATTGTATAATCCTCAAATAATTCGTAACGTTCATCAGGCGCTGTCGTTGGTTTTAATTCATCAATCGCTTTGGCTTGACGTGGTATTTGCACAATCACATCTGCATACCGTAATTTTGAATTCATTCGGTGAATATGAGCTTTCCTAGGATCAAAAGATACAACTGATTCCACGTCAAAAATTGTTAATTGCTTCGGCATTGTTTTTCCCCTCCAATACCTGCAAGCTTGCAATTAAGATTCCTTCAAGCTGCGTTAACGTTAGTTGATCTAATGTTTGTCCGTTAATTTCAGCTAATCCTAATCCCAATAGTTTACGAATGATTACTAGTTTTCTACGTTCTACTTCCTGACGTAACAACATAATCAAGCCTCCTGTTGTTGAATGAACTTTCTCTCTAAATTTACAAACTTACTAAATTCTTTAATGAATGCTAGTTCTACAACACCAACTGGGCCATTCCTCTGTTTCGCTAAAATAATTTCCGCTATATTTTTATTTTCTGTCTCGCGGTCATAGTAATCTTCACGGTATAAGAATGCTATTAAATCTGCATCTTGCTCAATTTGACCATTCTCACGTAAATCTGATAGCAAAGGTCTCTTATCTTGCCTACTTTCTACAGCACGACTTAACTGTGATAATGCAACTACACATATATTTAATTCTCTGGCCATCAGTTTTAACTTACGGCTAATCTCACCAATCTCTTGCATGCGGTTCCCTCTATGCTTTGAATCTCCCACAATAAGCTGCAAATAATCAATTGCGATTAACACCTTTTTATCAGGGTACTTACGTTTTAGTTTCCTAGCCTTTGCGTAAATCTCTTGCATTGTTACATTTGCTTTATCGTAAATTTCTAATGGCAAATCATTAATTAATCCCATAGCTTGACTAATCTTTTCCCAATCCTTTAAATTACATAGCTTCTTAGGATTTTTTAATTTCGTAGCATCTATATTTCCGGTACTTGAAATCATACGTTTAAGCAACTGCTCTTCTCCCATCTCTAGTGAAAAGATTCCTGTTGCTGTATGGGCACTTGCTGCATGAAAAGCGACGTTTAATACAAATGCTGTTTTCCCCATTGAAGGCCGGGCACCAACAATAATTAAATCGCCTTCTTGTAATCCTGCTGTCATTCTGTTCAAGTCGTCATAACCAGTTGGTATACCGGTTAAATCTCCTACATCGATTTGCATGTTCTTATACAAATCAACTAGGGTTTCCTTTAAATTAAATTCATCTGAATAACCTGTTTCCTCAATGGCGCTTAACTCATCAATCGAAGTACTAATAGCGCTCATATCTCTTTCTTGCTGAAGACGATTATATAAATTACCAGCAACCTCTTGAGCATGTCTCATTTTCCAAGCTTCGATAATTAAACCTTCGTGATACGAAAAGTTTTTCGTCGTTGGAACAACTTCAGTTAAGTTTACAAAGAACGCAATACCACCAATTTGATTCATAAAACTGTCTTCAAATTTCCCCATGAGAGCAACAAGATCTATCGGAACCTCGGCATCCTCTAATTCTCTCATCGTCTTAAAAATCACTTGGTGCGTAGGTGAAGAAAACTGTTTTACCTTTAGCTGACAATCTTTAATTAAATCACCTTCTTGGATAATGCTACCTAAAACACTTTGTTCAGCTTCTACGTTACGAATCATATCGTTGCTCATTGTGCCAACCACGCATTCTGTTGGTTAAGTACTGCAAGTTCTTCTTCTGTTGCAATGTTCTGCTCCCATGCTTGTTGCTGCTGTATTACGTTTTTAGTAGCTTCCGATAAGCCTTTTTGTTGATAAGGTGCTTGTGTCTGTTGCTGTGCTTTTGTTAATCGCTGAGTACGAAATGCTTTATCAGCTGCCTCAACGTCCATTATTGTTTTCAATCCCTTAAGATGCCAATCTCTTAAAATTGTATTTACGTAATTCATGTTTCTTGTATTTTTCTCTAAAGCGATTTCCATAGCTTTTACAACAAGCTCTGCATTTAAATCATCTACCCATGCATGAATACCATCTGCAATAAAAGGTGTAATCAGTCCGAAGTTTTGTTCGTAAAAAGAAATCGGATTAACCTCAACAACTTCTTCCGCGCCTGCGCGTTTTTCTTGTTGTTGTTCTTTTTCTTCTTCTTTTTCTTTTTCTTCTTCCTTGCTAGGGTCTTGGAAGCCCCTTATAAGCCCCTCCAAACGGACTGATAAATACTCCTTAATACGAGGGATTTTGAAATCTTGTTCACGCTCTAATTGCAAACATGTTTCATAGAAATCAACTAAGAAATCCTGGTCCTTCACAGATTGAATCTCTTTTAAGACGCACTTTTCAATGTTTACATTTTTAATTGGATTAAATTTTAACCAGTTTATTAAGAACAGCTCTTTTGTTTTTTGGTTGTAATTAATTTTTCCGTACTCAGCAAAACGCTCTAATAGCTTCATAACCGTTTCACGATTGTATCCTGTATCAGTTTCAATAATACGAAGTGGAAGCTCATAGATTCCTGATTGAGACGTCTTACTGTTTGTCATCAAATATAAGTAGAAATACTTCTCCTCCGGTGTAAGATCTAAAACAAATGAATCCTGCCAAAATGAAACGTGTACTGGTCTATAAACTGCCATATTATTCATCCTCCCGTTTACATATCGCGAATCCGTCCTCTACACGTAATAAGCGATAATTCTTGTATCCTGTTTTGAGATATTGTTTTACTAAGTAAATTAGGTGTTGCTCTGATGTTGCTTGTTGAAACACTTTAGAATTCAACAACACTCTATGTAATGACTTGTCTAAAAGCATGCAACACACCCCATTGTTATACGAATGCTAATTTGATATAATTAATCCTAAGATCTTTTTGCAAGGCCATTTATCTATCACTCTGCCAAGTGATAGCTTTTTTATTTTCTACGTGTCACTAATGAGGCGTTAACTCCTCTTGTTCTTAAATCCTTAATCACTACACGATAGCTCATCGAAGCCTCATGTTCTTCTTTTGTATCACGAAGCATTTTAAATTCTTTCATACATCGCTCCATTTCTTCTTCCCAGCGATTTGATTCTTCAGTTGATTCTGCATTAAACATGTTATGAACACATGCAACCATACAGTTATGAAGTTTATCCGCAAACGAAAAGTCTCCCGGAAGAACTAGATCATGAAGACAATCGTATTTATCGTTCATGAATTACATCTCCTTTCTGGTCATAACGACAAGCACATTACTTTTCTATTTTTTATAAAAATATTAAAAATCTATTATTTTGGTACACTTTAAATTTAATGGTAGAAACTACAAGTTCATTAATTCACCCAAAAAATTAATATAATGATATAATTATCTTGTAAAATATATTGTCAGCTACTGTTGTCTAGGCGGTAGCTTTTTCTTTTGCCCATTTATGTTTCAAAATAAATGACGCTTCAATAATTTTGATTCGAATCCCCAACAATTTCTTCTCTTGTTTTAACTCAACTGATTTTGAATCCTCATTAAGTAATTCTGCTATTTTAATTTCACCATTTAGCTTTGCATCATAGCGTATTAGTTCCTTATATTCTCTTAAACTTGGTTTCTTATAATCTACTGTCATTTTTCTTCCTCCTTTACAGCACCTTTGTTAAAGTCATTAAGCTATCCACCGATTGAATAATAACGTTCTCCGCCATAGCCTTTTGCAACCAACTTCTTTGTATTTGTTCCATAATGCCAAAGTGTACTTGTTCAAGAGCTTGTACTACACATTGCGTAGCTTGGATTGTATCGAAGATTTCTTTTGCATGAACTGTGTATTCATGTTTCTTCTTTTCATCCACCTTCCATGACCTGGTTGCAACTTGTAAGTTCATAATTTCCTTCGCTGCCGCAATCCCCTCTTCAGCTTGCTTTATGTAGTTCATCAATTGTAGATTTACATCTTGAGTTAAACGTGGATCTGTAGGCGGTAATCCAACACCATAAATATGTTTAATCGCTTGTTGATTTAACTTTGCTCCTGTTGCATGGCACCAATCCATCGCAAGCTCAAATTCTGGTTTAGAAAGTCCAGATTCAATACGTGTTAATCGTTCATGTGTAATACCAAGGTACTTAGATAACCCTTTCTTCGTTTTCAGCTGAACATTATCACAACATTCTCTAGCATTCTGTAATAATTTCCCTATTGCTGAATTGCAGTATATGCTTGTTCCCATATCTGTTCGCCTCCATATTTAGTTTTCAAATGGTTACAATGTATTTAGTACATATGTAACTTGTCTATTTTTCATGTAAAAAGAGAGGAACTATTCCTCAATGTTTTCTTTCACTTGTATTTCTTTGATGATGGCCCAACCAGCCTTATAATATGCTTGACGGATTTTATCAATATCCTTTTGTGATTTTGGCTCAGGAGCCACAACATGAACTTTCGTTTTTCCAAATTCATAAGTCGCCGCATATTCTTCTTGTTGGCTCATGGTGTCACCTCTTGAAGTGCTTTTTATATGTTTATGCGACGATTCTGTTGGTACTGCCATGTTAGTTGATGGCATTTTCTCACCCTCTTTCATGAATCAGATCTTTTTTTATTAATGTACCAATACTTAAATCTTTATCACCTCAAAACTTTGCAAACTGAATAGCGAGTAGGTAAAAAAATATCTTCTTTTCTCTTCCCGTATAGCTTGGCTATTTGATCAGCTCTCTCTGTACTAATTTGCCGCTGTCCATTTTCAATTTGTGATAGATAACCGCCTGAAATACCCAAATTCCTTGCAGCTTCTTCAATACTGATCCCTAATTCTATACGGATTTCTTTTGGACCACCCATTTCATTATCACCGCCTTAAACTTTGCATTTTGTGTTGTTACCAAAAATATACTACGCATATCGCAAAGTGTCAACGCGTTTTGCAAAGTTTTTACCAATTCATTTCAATTTTTGCACTTTGCAAAGTATAATTAAACTTAGAAGATGAATAGGAGGATTCCTATGATTGGAGAGAACTTACGCAAATTAAGAAAAAAAAATAACCTAACTATGAAAGAGTTAGGTCAGAAATTAAATCTTGCTGAATCGACAATATCAGGTTATGAAAATGGGAACAGAAAACCTGATTATGATACTTTAAATAAGTTTGCAGATTTCTTTGAGGTTTCAACTGACTATCTTTTAGGTAGAAATGTTACTCAAAAAGACATTGATACCTATAACCCCCTATTAGACCCTGAGCTAGGCATATGGTTCAAAGATATTAAAGATGCTTCTCCTGAAAAACAGGAAGAACTTAAACTATTTTGGGATTTTATTAAAGATAAAGAAAAAAATCGTAAAATTGGGGATAAACAGCGTTAATTGAATAGGGTATATAGTAAATGCGTATTTTTTGCGCAATTCATTGACTATAGTTAATGAATTTCAAATTAAGTTGTAATAAATAATTTACAACTTAATTTGCAATTCTACTTCTAAATTCATCATCTATATAAATACATCAATTTATTTTCTTTTTAATCTAGTAACCCCTACGCTTATTGCGTTTTTTTATTTGCATTATCATGGTTAATAATCCCTGAACTACATAATTTTAGTTTTCTATTTATTATTCTATCTATAATCTATTTCTCTGATTAATTTTTTGTAAATTCTTAATATAAAATCATTACACTTTACCAAAAGAAAGGATGAAATAAATGAGCATTTTTCAAACGACAAAACCATTAATTCAAGGGAATCCCAATCTTTATTCACCACAAATCGATGCTTATCAAGCAGCTATTTCACATTATGAAGAGTTCTCAGATTTCAAATATAGGGAAAGCTTAATTGTAATGCCTACTGGCTCTGGAAAAACTGGTGTTATGGCGATGCTACCTTTTGGATTAAGTAACGGACGAGTTTTAATTATCACTCCTGGGAAAATTGTCCGAAAAACCGTATTTAAAGAATTTGACTCAATTACAAATCCAGAAGATACATTTTGGTATAAAAGAAAAGTTATTCTTGATAGAAGTAAATTCCCAAAAAGTTACTTATATCAAGGGTTTAACAGTAAAGATGAAGAAGCTAAACAACAAACCCTAAGAAAATTAAACCTTTCAGATATTGTAATTACCAATATCCATAAGATTATTGGTAGTAGTGAAGACGTTAATTTAAAAGAGTTAGTAGATTCTAATTTTTTTGACATGATTATTATCGACGAAGCACATCATGCTGCAGCTGATATGTGGCAAAAAACTTTAGATTATTTTAACGCATCAAAAATTATTAAACTAACTGCTACACCCTTCCGTAGTGATAATTTAAAAATCTCTACTCATGAATATGATCCAATTTTTGAATATACTTTAGCTGAAGCGATTGAAGATGGTTTACTAAAAAATGTTGTAAAAGCCGAAGGAATACCTGGGAAATTAAACTTTCATGATCCGAAAAGTGGTCAGAATTACTCATTAGAAGAAGCTAAAAGAAAACTAGGAAATGACTGGGTTAATAGAACAATTGCAATGGATGAAGCATGCTCTAAACAAGTAATTAATCACACAAAAGAGATTTTAGAGCTAAAAAGAAAAAGCTATCCAAAACATCAAGTTTTAGCAATTACATGTAATGATGAACACGCTCAATTAGTTACAAATTGGTTTGAAGATTGTGGCCTTTCATGCACTTATGTAAGTAGTAGATTATCTCCAGAACAAATAGAAATTCGCTTAAATGATTTTGCAAATGGCCAATATGACGTTATGGTGAGTATCCAAATGTTAGGCGAAGGCTACGATAATCCTAATATTTCTATAGTGTCTATTTTCAGACCATTTAAAACACTTTCTCCTTACGCACAAGCTATAGGTCGTGGCTTAAGAAGAATTCATGGACAAGAACACAATACTGTAAATAATTTCTGTAATGTCGTGTATCATCAGGAACTTGGACTTGAAAAACTGTGGTATTACTACAAATCACAAGAAGAATATGGTAAAAAATTTAAAAAACAAGTTGAAGAAATTTCACAACAATTATCTTTTGCCTTTGATGAAATAGGTTTTATAGAAAAAGAACCAGTACTCGGAAAAATTCATTCGGCTGATTTAGACCCAAATCCTATTACTGTCCAAATTGGATCGGTAAGTTCATATTCATCTAACGGATTAGGTGCACAAGATTCATTTACAACAAATGGATATGAACAATTTAAACATGCTACCTATAATTTGATTATTGAAGAACAGCAACTACTACAAGAAAAAATTGAGAAAATAAATGATATGGAACGTGAGGGTTTAATTGATAAAGATCAAGCAAATCTTCTTATTCAAAATCTAGAATCAACAACTCAAGAACAACATAATAGATCATTTGATGAATACCAAAAATTAATATTATCCGAAACAATTCGTAAAGATTTTACAACATGGATGCACTCAAAATTGGATTCTTTTTTCAGAACATCCGTTCTAGAAAAAGAAGGATTTGAGCTACACGAGAAAGAAAATAGTATTGATAATGACCGTATAAATAATATAGGATATATTGTAAGAAACTTTAAACAAGGATTATATAGTACAACAAAAAAACATTTCAGCTCATATTTACCTGAAGATTTTGCAGTTGCAAAAAAACGTTTCTTAGAAAAATTAGACTACTACTTTAGCCAATACGGTCAAAAATAGTACTAGGAGGAATCCGAAATGATACAATGTAATACAGAAAGGAGCCTTATTTATCAAGGTATGTACTATCTTGATTTAATAGCTAGCAATATCAAAAAAGGTGGAAAACTACTCGATGTATCTTATCAAACAGGTACAAACGGGTACCTGACTGTTAATATCACAACTAGTTATGTTGAGGGTTTAACCAAAACCGTTGAAGAACTAATTTATAAAGATGATTTACTTATCACTTGGAAACTAATAACTTCCTATGATGTTTACACCATCTTTTCTCGAAAAACCTTAAATGAGTATCTTACAAAATTAAACACACATGAGTTATGTGTCTCTTAAACAAAATTCAATTTGTTTAAATATCAAAAAAAGAAAAGTCTGGAAAAGACTTTTCTTTTTTTGATATAATTAGAACTTACGTTCGTATTTTATCTATGGAGTGATATAATATGCATAAAACAAAGCCTTACTACACAACACAAATTGAAGATTCCATCAAAAAATTATATCAATCAGTTTCTATTTTTTTACCTGAAGAGATAGATATGGTAAGGATTTCCGAAAAATTAAATGTTTGGTTACATTTTGCGCCTTTCGGAAGTCGTGCTATATACAGAAATGATTTACCAAGTATTATTATTGATAGTCGAAAATCATTTCACCATCAATGGGAAGATTTTGGACATGAACTTTGTCATATTCTATTTCATGCAGGTAATCAACTACATATACCGAAAACTTTTATAGATTACCAAGAAGCAAAAGCACAAAATTTCATGTTGCAATTTTGTGTACCAACTTTTATGTTAAGAAAAATAGATTTCCCTAGCACAAGAATGGAAGCAATTTACCTGATTGCAAAGACCTTTAATGTATCATTTGAAATCGCACATAAACGCTTGTTACATTATGAAAATCAATTATTAGCTAGCCATTTACAAAAAGGATTTTCTAGCGCATGTCTAACTACACCCTAAATTTATTTAATCCCCTTTTACTTACATAACAATATAGAGGTTCTCGAAAAGCAGTTGATAACAATTAAAGGAATAGAAACTCTACTATCAGGAAATTTTTCCAGTAATTATTTACGTCTTTCTATAAATTACAATTCGTATAATTTTATAAATGAGGAGGTTTCTATATTATGAAAACTGCTATCTACCTAAGAAAATCCCGTGCTGATCTCGAAGCCGAAGCACGCGGCGAAGGTGAAACGTTAGCAAAACATCGAACTACCCTGCTGAAAATTGCCAAGGAAATGAACTTAAATGTTTTATCTGTCCGTGAGGAAATCGTTTCTGGTGAGAGCTTAGTGAAACGTCCTGAGATGTTAGCACTGCTTGAAGAAATTGAAGATAATAAATACGATGTTGTCCTTTGTATGGATATGGACCGTTTAGGTCGTGGTGGCATGAAAGAACAAGGAATCATTTTAGAGACGTTTAAACGCTCGAATACAAAGATTATGACCCCTAGGAAGACTTATGACCTTAATGATGAGTGGGACGAAGAATACAGCGAATTTGAAGCATTTATGGCACGTAAAGAATTAAAGATCATTACACGTCGTATGCAACGCGGCCGTATAGCAAGCGTGGAGTCTGGTAATTACCTCGGTACCCATGCCCCTTATGGTTATGATATCCACCGTTTAAATAAGCGAGAGCGTACGTTAACGATTAATTCAGAAGAAGCTTCTGTCGTCAGAATGATATTTGATTGGTACGCAAACAAGGATATGGGCGCTAGCGCAATCAGAAATAAGTTAAATGATTTTGGTTACAAAAGTAAATTAGGTAATGAATGGAACCCTTATAGCATCTTGGATATATTAAAAAACAATGTGTACATCGGAAAGGTAACTTGGCAAAAACGAAAAGAAGTAAAACGTCCTGACGCTGTGAAACGTAGCTGTGCAAGACAAGATAAATCAGATTGGATTATTGCCAATGGAAAACATGAGCCTATCATACCCGAAAGCTTGTTTGAACAAGTGCAAGAAAAATTAAACTCAAGATATCACATTCCCTACAATACGAACGGAATAAAGAATCCATTGGCCGGTATTATTAAATGCGCTAAATGTGGTTACAGTATGGTACAACGTTATCCAAAGAACCGAAAAGAAACGATGGATTGTAAACACCGTGGCTGTGAAAACAAATCAAGCTATACTGAATTAATCGAGAAGCGTTTACTTGAGGCTTTAAAAGAATGGTATATCAATTATAAAGCTGATTTTGAAAAACATAAGCAAGATGACAAGTTAAAAGAAACACAAGTTATTCAAATGAATGAAGCTGCGTTACGTAAGCTTGAAAAAGAATTAGTGGATGTCCAAAAACAAAAAAGTAATTTACATGATTTATTAGAACGTGGCGTTTACACAGTCGATATGTTTTTAGAACGCTCGAATGTAGTTTCTGATCGTATTACTGAAATTACTTCCACGATGGAAAACTTAAAAAAAGAAATTAAAACAGAAATTAAGAAGGAAAAAGTGAAGAAAGATACAATACCTCAAGTAGAGCATGTTCTTGATCTATACTTTAAAACAGATGATCCCAAAAAGAAAAACAGCCTCCTAAAGTCGGTTTTAGAAAAGGCTGTTTATAAGAAGGAAAAGTGGCAAAGACTCGATGATTTCGAACTTGTGCTTTACCCTAAGCTCCCTCAAGATGGCGACATATAAACGTTTATGCTTTGTCGTCACCTTGTTGGTGTAATTAGATTTACCCCGTTTAATCCTAAAGCATCATTCGTCGAAACCGCCAATACGACAGGCTTACCATTTCTCAGCGTCGCTTTTGCTGCCATTAATACTGGAGAATCTGTCATTGCATTTGCAAATTTACTCATCGAATTTCCTGTTAGTGGTGCAATTACCATACAGTCTAATGGAATTTTAGGTCCTAGCGGTTCTGCGCCAACGATTGAATTAATTGCTTTAAATCCTGTTGTTTCTTCAATCTTTTTAATCCACTCTGCTCCCTCACCAAATCTCGTATTTGTTGATTGAACAGTGTAAGAAACAACGGGACGTACTTCTGCTCCCTCAGCAATTAATTTCTCTAAATGAGGCATCACTTCTTCATACGTACAATGTGAACCTGTAAAACCAAATCCAATTCTTTTCCCTTTTAAATTCATTCCCCATTCTCCTTTCTTGCTATTACGTCTTCTGCTAATAACTGAGAAAGAACGTTCGCTAAAATTTGTCCTGCTGTTTTCGGAGCAACAATCCCTGGCAATCCAGGTGCTAATAGCGCTTTAACTCCTCTTTTTTCTGCGTATCTAAAGTCGGTACCACCTGGTTTAGAAGCTAAATCAATTACTAACGTATGAGCTGGCATTTTTGAAATAACATTCGCTGTCACAACGAGATGTGGAATTGTGTTAATCACAATATCCATATTTCCTACTTCTTTCTCAATGTTTTGCATATGAAAAGGAGAAAACATCATCTCTGTAATACGTGCAATATGTTCCGATCGTCTTGCTCCAACTTTGACGTGGGCTCCTAATGATTGAAATGCTCTGGCAACACTCATCCCTGTTCTACCAAATCCTAAAACCATTACATTGGACCCATGAATTGTATAGTCGGTATGTTGAATTACCATCATTAATGTGCCTTCTACAGTCGGAATAGAATTGTAGATTGCCACATCATCACGATCAAATAATTTAACAAGTTTTCGGTTTGTAGTAGATACGAGATTTTCCAAGTAAGGCGTACCAATACCTGAATATATAGTAAAGTGTTCTGGTGTATTTTCAATTTGTTCTTTCGTTATAGAAACTTTTTCATTTGAAAAAATAGTATCTACTTCTCCTTTGGCATTTGTACCTGCAACTGGCAAAATGATTGCATCTACAGAAGTAAAATCTAAATTTTGTATACTTTCTTTTGCTGCCCCTGTGAAGCCATGATCCAACTGATCAAACCCTATCAATGAAAGTTTCGCATCCAATTCAACTAGTTTACGAATTACTTCTAGCTGCCTTGCATCTCCTCCTATGACAGCAATATGCATCTCAGTCAACATTCCCTAATTCACCTTCTTTTTCTGTCATTTATAAGAAAAGTGCCTACTTTTTCTTTTTCCTCCACATCATATGTAATGTACGAGTTTGAGGTGATTGAAAAACAAAAAGCACATATGATTTATCAGCTTTATATATACAAAAAAAAGACGGCCGAAATGGCCATCTTTCACTCCGAATTTGAATGGTCAGATATATCACAAAGTATCATGTCATGCCCCACTTTCTTAATATCTCTCCATTCCACCCTTACCTCTTGTTGTCCTTTTTTAAAACCTCCCCATTTTGTAACAGGTATGATAAGCGCTTGTATTTGTCCATCGCTCTCATTAATTTCTAAATCTAGATGCCCTAAAATCCCCATTTTTTCCGCTCTTTCTAAATCTACAATTTCTTTACCATTTAATTCACTTAATCGCATACACTCTCCCCCTACCGAATTTTCAATTTAAGTTATCCATTATTAGTACCTATTCTGTATGTCTAAAAAAAATAACCGTATCTCATTTAAAAGAGATACGGTTATTTTCGAGTACATCACAAAAATCAATTATAGTTTTATTCCTTTTGGAAGTTTTCCATCTGGACTAATAAGTGCAGCAGAGAATTCATCCGTAAACATATTGCGGATTAACTCATCTACATTTTGTTTTGTTACAGTGTTTACACTTTCAATAATCTCATCAAGTGAACGATGCTTACGAAGCAGCAATTCATTTTTACCGTTACGGCTCATACGACTATTCGTACTTTCTAAACTTAACATTAAGTTTCCTTTTAATTGCTCTTTACTATTCATAAGCTCTTTTTCTGTAATACCTGTATTTTTCAATGTTTCTAGTGTTTCTTGCATCGTTTCATACAGTGTATCTAATTGTTGGCTACCTGTTCCACCGTACAGTGTTAACATACCTGTATCTTCATAAGAAGAGTGGTAAGAAAATACCGAGTAAGCTAACCCACGTTGCTCACGTACTTCTTGGAATAAACGGCTACTCATACTACCGCCTAAAACGTTATTTAATACGATTAAGTTATAAATATCTTCGTGTCCCATTTGTAAGCCTTTATATCCTAAACATAAATGAGCTTGTTCTGTTTCTTTTTTACGTGCTACCTTATTAAAATGGAAAATTGGGCTATGTACTTGTTCACGGTTTGTTGTTCCTTCATAACTACCGAAATATTGCTCTACTGTTTGTAAAAATGCTTCATCAATATTTCCTGCAACTGAAACAACTACATTTTCAGGTGTATAATGATCTTTTATATATTGACGTAGTGTATCACCTGTAAACGTATCAAGCGTTTCTTCTGTTCCTAAAATAGGATATCCAAGCGGATGCGTTTCATATGTCGCTTTCGTTAACATATCATGCACAATATCATCTGGAGCGTCTTCGTACATTTTAATTTCTTCACATACGACATTCTTCTCTTTTTTCAGTTCTTCCTCATCAAATGTTGAATTAAAGAACATATCTGCTAAAACATCTAAAGCATATTTAGCATGCTCATCTAACACTTTTGCATAGTAACATGTATATTCTTTTGAAGTAAAAGCATTTACTTGCCCACCAATGCTATCAAATGATTCCGCAATTTCGCGCGCACTACGTGTTTCCGTCCCTTTAAAGAACATATGCTCTAAAAAGTGGGAAATCCCGTTATTTTTTTCATTTTCATTTCTTGATCCTGCATGGATCCAAATACCAATCGCAACCGATCTTACAGTTGGTATGTTCTCCATAACTATTCTTACACCATTTTTACAAGTATATTTTTTAATCAAAAACTTTCCTCCTACTACCAGTTTCTCTAAATTAACGCTATTATTTAATGATAACAAGTTTAAGGATGAATGTCATGCAAATGTATTTAATCCACACGTTTTTCATCCAGTAATTCTGTTATATTCCCCACTCTATATCCTTGTTCCTTCAATTTTGTAATCATTGTATCTAATGCTTCTGCTGTAGATGAAGTAGGATGCATTAATACAATGGCACCTGAATGTATTTTTCTCATTACTCTCTGCAATAATACGTCTGGCTCTGGTCGCTTCCAATCAATTGTATCTACTGTCCACATAATCGTTCCCATTTGGAAATCATCTGCAATTTGTACGACTTCATCTCGAAAACTTCCACTAGGCGGGGCAAACCATCTTACTTTTTGATTGGTGGCTGCTTCTATCATTCGATTTGTTTTTTGTAACTGTTCTCGTATTTCATCAGACGATAATGTTTTCATATTAGGATGTGTGTAAGAGTGATTTCCAACTTCTTGATTTGCATCGACAATCATTTTTGCAAATCGTAAATTTTCTTTCACCCAACGTCCTTCCAAAAAGAAAGTTGCCTTCACATCATGTTTTTTCAATATCTCTAATATACGAGGCAAATACTCATTTCCCCATGCCACATTTATTGTTAATCCAACCATCTTTTTATTTGGATGTCCCCTGTAAATTGGGGCTGGTGATAAATCTGCTAAATGGACACTCGGTGATACTTCCTTGAATTCAAGATGTTTTTGATCAAATTTCTTTAGCTTCTTCATATTGTTATAGGATGCTTCAATATCGACTTGTCTTCCATTATATCCAGGTGTTGCTTTCCATATCTTATCAATGATCGCATTTTGAGGTGCAATCTCATATTGTTTTGCATGTTTTTGAATTTCTTCATACAAGTTATCCTGTGCAAAAACGGAATAAGAGCCTAAACTGACATATAAAAAAAATACACATATGTATGCCAATATACGAACTTTCATATAAACCCTCCCATTAACTAAATAAAAAATATTTTTCTTCTTATCTTTGTTAATTTGAGCGTTATAATGAAAACTATACCTATACTGACATAAAAATATGTGTACATCATGTTTTTTACATAACAAAAAAGCCAGTTGAACTGGCTTTTACTTATTGCTGCTCTTGTTTGTTTTCTTCTTTAGCAGCTTCTTTTTCTTGCTCTTCTTTTAGCAATACTTTTCTAGATAGATTTACGCGACCTTGCTTGTCAATCTCGATAACTTTAACTGTAATTACATCACCGATTTTCACAACGTCTTCTACTTTACCTACACGCTCAAGTGCAAGTTCAGAAATGTGAACTAATCCATCTTTACCGCTGAATAATTCAACGAAAGCACCGAATTTCTCAACACGTTTCACTTTTCCTTCGTAGATTTCACCTACTTGTACTTCGCGAACAATATCTTCGATAATTTTCTTAGCTTTGTCATTCATTTCTTGATTTATTGAAGAAATAAATACTGTACCATCTTGCTCGATGTCAATTTTAACTCCAGTTTCTTCAATAATTTTATTAATTTGTTTACCGCTCGGTCCAATAACGTCACGGATTTTATCTGGATTAATTGTCATTGTAATAATCTTTGGAGCGTAAGCTGATAATTCAGTACGTGGCTCTGCAATAACAGATAGCATATGATTTAGAATGTGCACACGACCAACTTTCGCTTGTTGTAATGCCTCTTCTAAAATTTCACGAGATAAACCATCGATTTTAATGTCCATTTGCAGTGCAGTTACACCTTGTGCTGTACCTGCTACTTTAAAGTCCATATCACCTAAATGATCTTCCATACCTTGAATATCAGATAAAATTGTGTAATGCTCACCAGATTTAACTAGACCCATTGCAATACCAGCAACTGGAGCTTTAAGTGGAACACCAGCATCCATCATTGCTAAAGTACTACCACAAATACTTGCCTGTGAAGTAGAACCATTTGATTCTAACACTTCAGATACAAGACGTACTGTATATGGGAAATCTTTTTCAGATGGAATTACAGGCTCAAGAGCACGTTCTCCTAGTGCACCGTGACCAATTTCACGACGACCTGGTCCACGCATCGGTCTTGTTTCACCAACACTAAACGATGGGAAATTGTAATGGTGCATGAATCTTTTTGATTCTTCTACACCAAGACCATCTAAAATTTGCACATCGCCTAAAGCGCCTAATGTACAAATACTTAATGCTTGTGTTTGTCCACGTGTGAATAAACCAGAACCGTGTGTACGAGATAAAATACCAACCTCTGATGCTAAAGGACGAATTTCATCACCTTTACGGCCATCTGGGCGGATTTTTTCAACTGTTATAAGACGACGTACTTCTTCTTTTACAATTTTATATAAAATCTCATTTACTTGTCCTAATGTGTCAGCGTCAGCTTCCTCAGCTTCGTAATGCTCAATTACACGCTTTTTCACTACGTTGATTGCATCTTCACGTGCATGTTTCTCATGTACTTGAATTGCAGAATGCATATCCTTCTCAGCCATCTCACGTACAGCTTGGTTAAGATCAGCATCAACTTCATATAGTTTTATTTCTAATTTCGCTTTACCCACAGCTTGTACAATCTCTTCTTGGAATGCAATTAGACGTTTAATTTCGTCATGTCCAAACATAATTGCTTCTAACATTGTTTCCTCAGGTACTTGATCTGCTCCTGCTTCAACCATGTTAATTGCATCTTTTGTACCAGCTACAACAAGGTGAATATCACTTTGTTCTTGCTGTTCTACTGTTGGATTAATAACGAATTCGCCATTAATACGACCAACTGTTGCACCAGCGATTGGGCCTTCAAATGGAATATCTGAAATCGATAACGCTAATGAAGAACCAAGCATAGCTGCCATTTCAGAAGAACAATCTTGATCAACACTCATTACAATGCTGACAACTTGTACTTCGTTACGGAAACCATCTGCGAAAAGTGGACGAATTGGACGGTCGATTAAACGACTTGCCAAAATTGCTTTTTCACTTGGACGACCTTCACGTTTAATAAAACCGCCTGGAATTTTTCCGACTGCATATAAACGCTCTTCATAGTTTACTGTAAGTGGGAAGAAATCTACATTTTTAGCCTCTTTTGATGCAGTTGCTGTAGATAGAACCGCTGTATCGCCATATCTTACTAATACTGCCCCGTTCGCTTGTTTTGCAAGCTGACCAGTTTCAACTGTTAGCTGGCGACCAGCTAAATCTATCGAGAAGACTTGCTTTTCTTGACTCATTTAAGTACCCCTCTCAATTTAAAGTATTCAATTCTTCTATGTAAATGGATAGTATATCACAATATTCTACCTCTAGTATTGCCGAAAATTAAGTAAGCTATAAAGCGTAGAAGATATATTTTTACCTAACAAAAAAGCGGGAATATTCCCGCTTCTTTGACTATCGACGTAAGCCAAGCTTTGTGATTAATTCACGGTAACGTGTGATATCGCTATTACGAAGGTAAGTTAGTAAGTTACGACGTTTACCAACCATCTTTAATAGACCACGACGTGAATGATGATCTTTCTTGTGAGTACGTAAGTGCTCGTTTAGAGTGTTAATTTGCTCCGTTAGGACAGCAATTTGAACCTCTGGAGAACCAGTATCAGTCTCATGAGTTCTAAATTGTGCAATGATTTCATTTTTACGTTCTTGTGTTAAAGCCATCCTATTTCACCTCCTATTAATTAAACCCCCAATTACCGAGCAAGCGTCGGTGAGTCGCAATGCCAAGCAATGGTTGTCATAAAGTACATAACATAGAATACTACTTTTCATTTGAAAAAGCAAGTATATTCTTTTCACTCGCAAAATATTCTTGTGCTGTTTTCTTATCTTTTGCGATTTGTTCAACTAGCTCATCAATACCATTGAATTTCTTCTCTTCTCTTATACGCATATGCCACTCAACTGTAACACTTTGATCATATATGTCTTTATTGAATTCAAATAAGTGTACTTCAATAGATAATTGACGCTCATTTTCTTTAAAAGTTGGTTTATATCCAATATTACATACACCATCGTACCATTCATCGTGAACTTTTAATCTCACTGCATAAACACCTACAGGTGGCAATAAATACTCATCACTTAAACCTACATTAGCGGTTGGAAAACCAATTTGTCGTCCACGTTTATCGCCATGTACAACCGTTCCTCCCACTGTATAGGCTCTACCTAAAATAGATGGAATTTGTTCCATTTCACCATTTCGAATTAACTTTCGTAATGCTGTAGAACTTACCTTCTCTTCTTGAAATTCAACTTTTTCAATCACAGTTTGTGTAAACTCCCCTCTTGCATGAAATGGTAAAGTCTCCATCTTCCCTTTTCCTAAACGTCCATATGAATAATCAAACCCTGCTACTACATGCTTTACATTTAAACCAATAATATAATCATCTACAAATTGCTGTGGCAATAAACCTGCAAACGATTCATCAAATTTAATAACATATAATATATCGATTCCTAAGTTTTCGACTATTTTTTCTTTATCACGCATCGGTGTAATATACTCCACATGCGCTTCCTTTTTCCCTAAAATAACAGATGGATGGGGATGAAATGTCATAACTGCACTTTTATATCCGCGTTCATCCGCTATTTGTTTCGCAGTTCGAATCACACACTGATGCCCTAAATGAATGCCATCAAAAAATCCTAATGCCATTACAGTAGGTGGTAATTCTAATTTATTTTGTTCATGTGGATGAGTTAAATGAATAAGTTTCACGCTTGAATTCACCTTTTTCTGTAATAATCCTTCCAATAATTCATTATAGCTTTAGTTCTTGATTATTCACAAGTACTTTCATTGGCTTTAGCATACCAGGGTGTTTTGGATGATGCTCATAAATCGCTAAGCAACGGTCATTTTTATCAAATACTGTAATGAATGGTGCTGTTATTTCTAATTCATTCTTTAAGAACATACCATTTTTTATTTTTTCTGCTTGCTTTTCATCTACAACCATTTTTGGGAATTTACTTAACGCTTCATCAATTGAAATGAAGATAGACTCTACTGTTCC
Organism: Bacillus cereus group sp. N11; assembly: GCF_016483605.1. Lineage (NCBI taxonomy): Bacteria > Bacillati > Bacillota > Bacilli > Caryophanales > Bacillaceae > Bacillus > Bacillus cereus group sp. N11. Next base: position 216,803 of record NZ_JAEHBN010000010.1, on the reverse strand, counting down.
ATTTTGCACGTTTTCTTCAATTTCTTCAAATGATATGCAATCTTCTAGTAAAAATTCACCAGATGCCGTTCTTACAAGATGGGACATGTGTGATGGAAAACCTAGTTTTTCACCAATCATTACTGCTAGCGTTCTTACATATGTCCCTTTACTACACGTTACACGGAAACGGAATGAAATGTTTTCCCCTTCAAACATTTCACGGTCATCAAGTAATACGAATTCATGAATTGTAATGGTACGAACTGGACGTTCAACTTCTTGTCCCGCTCTTGCATATTCATATAATTTTTTTCCGTTAACTTTTACAGCTGAAAACATTGGAGGCGTTTGTTCAATCGTACCTGTTAATGCTGCGAGAACTCCTTCTACTTCCTTACGAGTAATACTACGATCTACATTTGTCGTTTCAACAACTTCACCAGAAGCATCTTCAGTTGTTGTTGAAAATCCTAATGTTACTTCACCTTCATATGTTTTTGTTTCACTCGTTAAAAACTGTGCAATCTTCGTTGCTCGTCCAACACAAATCGGTAATACCCCTGTTACATCTGGATCTAATGTTCCCGTATGACCAATTCGTTTCTCACGTAATATCTTTCTTAATTTAAATACACAATCATGTGATGTCATGCCTTTTGGCTTATGTAATAATACTACACCTTCCATATATGTTCACCTCATCATAATTCTTTCATAATAATTATCCAAACTTATTTTTCATTGAAAAAATGGATAGACAAATGTCTATCCATTATTCTTCACGTTTACCGTCTTTATTAATTTCATGTAAAAGTGTATCAATTCGATGACCATATCCAATAGACTCATCAAATTCGAAAGAAATTTCCGGTGTTTTACGAAGACGAATACGTTGGCCGATTTCTGAACGAATGAAGCCTTTTGCCTTCGCTAAACCTTTTAATGTACTTTCTTTCTGTTCATCGTCACCTAAAACAGAAATATACACTTTAGCGATTTGTAAATCTCCACTCACTTGCACATCTGTTACTGTAACAAATCCGACACGTGGATCTTTAATTTTACGACTGATAATGTCGCCTAATTCTTTTTTCATTTGCTCGCCTACACGGTTTGCACGTAATTTCATAACTCTTCACCTCATTCAGTACCATTCCAATTGTGTTATCGTACGTTCAATTTCAGGAAATGAATCGATGTACTCAAGTACACGATTCATTTCTTTTTCACAGATAACACGATTTGAGGATACGGAAACAATTGCAATTTCTGTACGTTGCCATACATCTTGATGCCCTACTTCTGAAACAGCTACGTTATAACGCTGCTTCACACGAGTGAGCACCCTTTGCAAAATTGCTCGTTTCTCTTTTAAAGAATGCACATCGTAAATCATACACTCGAATGAGAGTGAAGCGATAATCATCGCTTCACTTCTTCCATAATGTATGCTTCAATGATGTCCCCTTCTTTAAGATCATTATATCTCTCAATTGTAATACCACACTCATAGTTTTGTGCAACTTCTTTTACGTCGTCTTTGAAACGTTTTAACGTATCAAGTTGTCCTTCGAAGATTACTACGCCATCACGGATAATACGAACGCCACTATCACGTGTGATTTTACCGTCTATTACGTAACAACCTGCAATTGTTCCAACTTTTGTTACTTTGAACGTTTGGCGTACTTCCGCTTGACCGATTACTTTTTCTTCGAATTCTGGATCCAGCATCCCTTGCATTGCTGATTCGATTTCTTCGATTACTTTATAGATAATACGGTGTAAACGAACATCAACGTTCTCTAATTCAGCTGTACGCTTCGCATTCACATCAGGGCGTACGTTAAATCCAATTACAATTGCATTAGATGCAGAAGCTAAAATAATATCAGATTCTGTAATCGCACCTACACCAGTGTGAATGATTTTTACTTTTACGCCTTCAACATCGATCTTACGAAGTGATGCAGCCATTGCTTCAACAGAACCTTGTACGTCTGCTTTCACAATTAAGTTAATTTCTTTTACATCGCCCTCTTGGATTTGTTGGAATAAATCTTCAAGGCTTAATTTAGATTTTTCACCACGTTGAGCAACTAACGCTTCTTGTGCACGTGATTCACCGATTTGACGAGCTTTCTTCTCATCAGCGAATGCCATGAAACGATCTCCCGCTTGTGGTACTTCATTTAAACCTGTAATTTCAACAGGAGTTGATGGACCAGCAACTTTTACTCGACGACCAATATCACTTACCATTGCACGAACACGACCGAATGATGTTCCAACAACAATTGGATCTCCAACTCGAAGTGTACCGTTTTGAACAAGTAATGTCGCGATAGTTCCTTTACCTTTATCAAGCTGCGCTTCAATTACAGTACCAGTTGCATAGCGATTTGGATTTGCTTTATATTCTTCTACTTCACTCACAAGAAGAATCATTTCTAGCAAGTTGTCAATTCCCTCGCCTTGAATTGCAGAGATTGGTACGAAAATTGTGTCTCCGCCCCATGCTTCTGGAACCAATTCATATTCTGTTAATTCTTGCATTACGCGATCAGGATTTGCCGCTGGTTTATCCATTTTATTCACAGCAACAATAATTGGTACTCCAGCTGCTTTCGCATGGCTAATTGCTTCCACTGTTTGTGGCATAACACCGTCATCAGCTGCAACAACAAGAATTGTAATATCCGTTACTTGTGCCCCACGAGCACGCATCGTTGTAAATGCTGCGTGACCAGGCGTATCTAAGAATGTAATTTTCTTATCGTTTACTTCAACTTGGTATGCACCAATATGCTGAGTAATCCCACCAGCTTCGCCAGCAGTTACTTTTGAATTACGAATAGAGTCAAGTAAAGTTGTTTTACCATGGTCAACGTGTCCCATAATTGTAACAACAGCTGGACGCTCTTTTAAGTTTTCTTCATCATCTTGCTCATCGATGAATGTTTCGAATTCAGTTTCACTTACAACTACTTCTTCTTCTACTTCAATACCGTAATCAGTAGCAATTAACTCAATTGTATCTTTATCTAAGTCTTGGTTAATTGTTGCCATAATTCCTAGCATGAAGAGCTTCTTAATAATTTCAGACGGCTCTTTGCTTAATTTTTTAGCAAGCTCACCCACTGTAAGGCTTCCAGAGAAAGTAATTTTATCTGGTGTTTCTACAATTTGCGTTTGTTGTCTTCCAGCAAAGTTATCTTGACGCTTGTCTTCGTTATCTTTGCCTTTTTTCTTCTTCTTATTACTGTTCTTTTTACTGCGAACAACTTTCTCTTCTACTTCAAACTCATCTGCAACAGAAGGTTTTTCTTCTTGGTACTCATTATCTAATTTGTTTACTACTTCATCGTCTAACATTGTCATATGATTCGAAACCTCGATATTCATTTCTTTTAGTTTTGTCATAAGATCTTTACTTGAGATATTATGTTGTTTTGCATATTCATGCACTCGAATTTTACTCATACCTTCACCCCCGGTAATTTGTATCGAGCATGCTACGCAGCTTTTTCGCAAAGCCTTCATCTAACACAGCTACAACGACTCGCTCATCTCTCCCAATCGCATGCCCTAATTGTTGTCGATTTTCGACCTTTCTCATTGGTACGTTGTAATACGTCGTTTTATCCGTCATGCGTTTTGTTGTATTCACTGACGCATCTTCAGATAGCAACACAAGCTTTGCTTTGCCACTTCGTACTTCTTTTAAAACAAGTTCTTCACCCGAAATAATTTTCCGAGCCCGGTTTGCTAGTCCTAAAAACGATTTCCAATCGGACACTTATTTCGACTCCTTCTCAACAAGCTCAAGAAGCTCTTCGTATAGAGAACCGTCGATTTTCGCTTTTAGATGATGTTCCAAAACATTTTTCTTTTGAGCTTGAAGAATACTTTCTTTATCTTTCGATAAATAAGCACCTCGTCCTGATTTCTTTCCAGTTAAATCAATGGACACTTCTCCCTCTTTGGAACGAACAATGCGAACGAGCTCTCGTTTTGATTTCATTTCTTGCGTTGCAACACATTTTCGTAACGGAACTTTTCGATTGCTCATACTCATCACCTCTATTCGATTTCGTCTTCAACTGAATCGAATCCGAATGCGATTACGCTATCTTCTTCTGTTACAATACCTAGTTGTTTCGCATCAGACTCACTCTTAATATCAATTTTCCAACCTGTTAATTTAGCTGCAAGACGCGCGTTTTGTCCACGCTTACCGATAGCTAATGAAAGTTGGTGGTCTGGAACAACAACAGTTGTTGCTTTTTCTTCTTCATCTACAAGTACTTTAACAACTTGTGATGGGCTTAAAGCATTTGCAACATATTCTACTGGATCATTTGACCAGCGAACGATGTCAATCTTTTCACCTTTTAATTCATCTACAATGCGTTGTACACGTTGTCCTTTCGGTCCTACACAAGAGCCTACTGGATCAACATCAATGTTCTCTGCATGTACAGAAATTTTAGAACGATCGCCTGCTTCACGTGCCACAGAACGAATTTCAACAGTTCCATCATAAATCTCAGGAACTTCCATTTCGAATAAACGTTTTAAAAGACCAGGATGTGTACGTGATACGTAAATTTGTGGTCCCTTCGTTGTTTTTTCTACTTTCGTAATGAATACGCGAATGCGATCATGTGGTTTGTATTGTTCGTTTGGCATTTGCTCACTTACAGGTAATAAAGCTTCTACTTTCCCTAAGCTTACATAGATGAAACGAGCATCTTGACGTTGTACAATACCAACCATGATGTCTTCTTCACGGTCACTAAACTCCGAGTAAATAACACCACGCTCTGCTTCACGCACTCGTTGTGTTACAACCTGTTTTGCAGTTTGTGCTGCAATGCGGCCGAAATCTTTTGGTGTTACTTCAATTTCTAGTACGTCACCATCTTGATAGTTTGGATTAATTTGTCTTGCTTCTTCAACAGAAATTTCAAGACGTGGATCAAACACATTATCAACAACGTCTTTACGTGCTAAAACTTGAATTGTTCCCACTTCTGGGTTAAAGCTCACACGAACGTTTTGTGCTTGGTTAAAATTGCGTTTATAAGCAGAGATTAATGCTGCTTCAATCGCATCAATAATAATATCTTTGCTAATTCCTTTTTCTGACTCTAATACGAGCAAGGCATCTAACAACTCAGTGCTCATGAAGATCCCCCTTCTAACTAAAACGTAACAGCAAGTCGCGCATTTGCAACTTTATCCATTGGAATTTGGATTTCTTTTTTACGTGTTTTAATTGTTAATAATAGTGTAATTGTAGTACCATCGTAGGAAAGTAGCTTTCCTTCAAACATTTTTTCACCATCAATCGGCTCATATGTTTTAATTGCCACTTGTTTTCCTACCGCTTGCTGGAAGTCTTTCTCTTTCTTTAATGGGCGTTCTGCTCCAGGAGATGATACATCCAAAAAGTAAAGATGAGGAATTGGATCCTCTTTATCTAAAGCTTCGCTTAAACGTTCACTTACCGCACCGCATTCTTCAATGTCGACTCCCTTTTCAGAATCGATGAATACGCGTAAGAACCAGTCCTGTCCTTCTTTCACATACTCTACATCTACAAGTTCAAGATTTAACTCTTCAACGATCGGCTGCGCAAATGCTTCTACAACTTCTGTGACTTTCTTATCCATAAACAGCCTCCTTCCTGCCGCCATGTACCATTTACAAGAAAAGATTCCGTCCATAAAAACGGTCTATCTTATTCTTTCTCGTTAGCTAACAAAAGCCCCTGCCGTTAAGCAGGGAATATCTGTCTTAGTATTACCAAATTTAAGAAGTAAAACTTGTAACAAAATATGTATATACGACAGAAATTTCTTACCTCTCTACATCAATAAAACGTAGATAGTAACACGAAAGAGTGGGTTTCCCCACTCTTTTTTTCACACAATATACATGACATGGTTATCTCGGTTAATAGTATACCATAGCAAATACTGATTTGCAAAGACTTTTCCTACCTGCTAGAACAGTGATAATTGGTTTTGATCAGGTAGATCACCTAAGCAACCTTGACTATCTAAATACTCAATAATCGTTTTAGAAACCTTACTGCGCTGCTGTAAATCTTCTTTTGATAAGAAATCTCCATTTTTACGAGCTTCTACGATACTTAAAGCTGCGTTTGTACCAAGACCAGGCACCGCATTAAATGGAGGAATTAATGAGTCTCCATCAATAATGAATTCTGTTGCATGCGAGCGATATAAATCAACCTTTTGGAATGAGTATCCACGCTCACACATTTCAAGTGTCATTTCTAGTACCGTTAATAAACTCTTCTCTTTCGGCGCTGCATCTAATCCTTTTTGCGCAATTTCATCAATCTTTACACGTATAGATGCTGAACCTTTTGCCATCGCCTCTACATCAAAGTCATCTGCACGAACCGTAAAGTATGCCGCATAGAATAAAAGTGCAAAATGTACTTTAAAATATGCGATACGTACAGCCATAAGTACGTAAGCAGCCGCATGGGCTTTAGGGAACATGTATTTAATCTTCTTACATGAATCAATATACCAACCTGGTACATTATTACTTTTCATGTCCTCTTCCCATTCTTCCGGTACACCTTTACCTTTACGAACCGACTCCATAATTTTGAAGGCTAATGATGGATCTAAACCTTGATAGATTAAATATACCATGATGTCATCACGACAACCGATAACTTCACTCAGCGTACATGTACCGTTATAAATTAACTCGTTTGCATTACCGAGCCATACGTCCGTACCATGTGATAGTCCAGAGATTTGGACTAACTCTGAGAATGTCGTTGGTTTTGTCTCTTCTAACATTTGTCTTACGAATTTCGTACCGAATTCCGGTATACCAAGTGTACCTGTTTTACAGTTAATTTGTTCTTCCGTTACTCCTAATGATTCCGGACCTGAGAAAATTTTCATTACTTCCGGATCATCTGTTGGGATTGTTTTCGGATCAATACCACTTAAATCTTGTAACATACGAATAACTGTCGGATCATCGTGTCCTAGTATATCAAGTTTCAATAAATTATCATGAATTGAGTGGAAATCAAAGTGTGTCGTTCTCCACTCAGCCCCTATTGAATCTGCCGGATACTGTATTGGTGAGAAATCAAAGATGTCCATGTAATCTGGCACAACGATAATACCACCTGGATGCTGTCCAGTTGTACGTTTTACACCGGTACACCCTGCTACTAAGCGGTCAATTTCTGCATTTCGTATCGTTAAATTATGATCATTTGCATAACCTTTTACATATCCATAAGCCGTTTTTTCTGCAACTGTACCAATCGTTCCTGCACGATATACATAATCTTCACCGAACAGTATTTTCGTATAGTTATGGGCACGTGGTTGGTATTCGCCGGAGAAGTTCAAATCGATATCGGGTACCTTATCTCCTTTAAATCCAAGGAACGTTTCGAACGGAATATCATGTCCATCTTTTACATATGAAACATTACATGTTGGACATTCTTTATCTGGTAAATCAAAACCAGAACCTACCGAGCCGTCATTAAAGAATTCTGATTGCTTACACTTCGGACATACATAATGTGGTGGTAATGGATTTACTTCTGTAATTTCCATCATCGTTGCAACGAATGATGAACCTACAGATCCACGCGAACCTACTAAATATCCGTCTACTAACGATTTTTTCACCAGCTTATGTGAAATTAAATAAATTACAGCAAATCCATGTCCGATAATACTTTTTAATTCTTTTTCCAATCGGGCTTCTACGATTTCTGGTAGCTCTTCCCCATAAATGCTACGCGCCATTTTATAACTCATATCACGCGTTTCATCATCAGCACCTTCAATTTTCGGTGTGTATAAATCATCTTTTACTGGATGAACATCACCAATTAATGACGCAACCTTTTGTGTATTCGTTACTACAATTTCTTTCGCTTTGTCTTCACCTAAAAATGAAAAACACTCTAACATCTCATCTGTTGTACGGAAATGTACCGGCGGTAATGAATGTCGATTTAACGGATTTGCTCCGCCCTGCGAACTCACTAAAATTTTACGATACATAGCATCCTCTTGATCTAAATAATGCACGTTCCCTGTAGCGACAACCGGTTTATCTAACGTCTCACCCAGTTTTACTAAGTTAGAAATAATTGTTTTTAATTGTCCTTCATCTCGAACAAGTTCACGTTCTACTAAATGACGTAACACCTCTGGAGGCATTACTTCAATGTAATCATAGAATTGCGCAATTTCTTCTACTTCTTCAGGTGCTTTTTGCATCATTGCCTCAAACACTTCACCTTTATCACAAGCCGTTCCTACTAAAATTCCTTCACGATATTTTTTTAATAGTGACCTTGGTACACGTGGCACACGGTAAAAATAATTCAGGTGAGAATATGAAACAAGTTTATATAAATTTTTCAATCCAACATCTGATGTAGCAAGTAATGTCATATGACTTGGACGCCCACGTTTATACGCATCCCCTTGTCCCATACTATCATTTAATTGATCATGATATTCAAATCCCTTTTCAATTACATCTTTTAGCATTTTCACAAGTAAGTATCCCGTTGCTTCAGTATCATAAATCGCACGGTGATGTTGCGTTAATTCAATATCAAGCTTTTTACACATCGTATTTAATCGATGGTTTTTCATTTCCGGAAATAAGAACCGCGCAAGTTCTAACGTATCAATAACAGGGTTATTCGTTTTTGCTAGCCCTGCCTTTTTAAAACCTACGTTAATAAAGCCCATATCAAAGCTTGCGTTATGAGCAACAAGTGTATGGTCACCCATCCATTCCTCAAACTTTTTAAACACTTCGTCCACTTCTGGTGCATCAGTTAACATATCATCTGTAATACCTGTTAATTCAATAATCGTCGCAGATAATGGTTGATGCGGATTTGCGAAAGATTCAAAACGATCAATGATTTCGCCACCTTTTATCTTTACGGCAGCTAACTCAATGACTGTATCGTATACAGCTGATAAACCTGTCGTCTCAACGTCGAAAACAACATACGTTTCCTCTGCAAGTAAACGATGCGCTTCGTTATATGCGATCGGTACACCATCATTAACTAAATTTGCCTCTACACCGTATATAACTTTAACCCCAGCCTTTTTACCCGCAGAGTATGCTTCTGGGAAAGACTGAGCAACAGCATGGTCTGTAACTGCAATAGCCTCATGTCCCCATTTACCAGCTTGAGCAACAAGCCTAGAGACAGGCGTAACAGCATCCATTTGACTCATTGGGGTATGAAGGTGAAGCTCTACACGTTTTTCACCTTCTGGCGCCTTATCTTTACGAGATGGTCCTGTTATTTCATTAATATCGTTTGCAATCATTACTAAATCTCGAACAAATGTATCATTTTGAACAGAACCACGTGCTTTCACCCACATTCCTTTTCTCAAGGATTGCAGCATTGGAATATCTTCTTTGTCACGCGAAAACATTTTGATCATAATAGAATCCGTATAGTCCGTTATTTTTAAAGTTAATAACGTACGCCCACTACGAAGCTCTTTTGTTTCTACATGGAATACATATCCTTGAACCGTTTTTCTTCGTTCTTCATCTTGAATTTCTCGCATCGGTGTAATCTCTTCATCTGGCTTAATAAGATATCCGAGTACAACCGGTCCTTCATGCACAACGCTACTTTCTTCAGCTTGCTTCTTCGCCATTTCTTCCATAGCTTGTATTACACGCTCACGGTCTTCTTGCTGAGTTTGCTCACGAAACTTTTGCATTTCTTCTGCATTTTGCTTTATATGTGTGTCTAACTGAAAACGTGGGAATCCAAAAGCTTCGTATTGATCACCTACTGGTTTCGTAACATTTTTCTTTAAAGCAGTAGATTCTAACTCGTTATTCACATTTATTAACAACTTCACTCCATTTACCTGAGGTAGTTGCTTCTTTAAGTAAGCAAACATAGGTGAAAATGTAATTCGCTCCGTACAAAGCGGCCAATATGCCTTCACTTCTTCTTCTGTAAATTGTTTATTCTCTGCTTGTAATGCAAATGTTGTTCTTGCAATATGAGAAAATGATTGCTTAAGCTTCACTTCTAGCAATTCATATAATTCTGTCGGCAAAATACGTGGCACTTGTAAGTCAAAATGCCAACCTTTATTCGCTTTATCAATAACTAGCTTTTCAATACCACCGCCCTGTAAATATTGATTTATAAGGTCTTCTGGTATTTGCAACTGCTGGAGCAAAATTTGAAATCGCTCTTGTTGTTCATTTGTTAATGACATAAGCACTCTCCTTCCATTTGCTATTATAAATTGAAACGTACTACAAAGAAAGATGTCTCCCTTCTTCTTTTACAAAATACGTTTACAAAGAAAGAGAAGGTACCTCATTACGAGGTACCTCTTCTTATTTTAAAATATTAGCAATATATGTTTGAAGTTCTTCTACTTTCACTTCTTCAGACTCGCCTGTAGCACGTACTTTCACTTCTACAATACCTTCATCTGCTTTTTTACCAACCGTAACGCGAACTGGAAGGCCAAATAAATCTGCATCTGCAAATTTAACACCTGCACGTTCTGCACGATCATCTAGTAATACTTCATATCCTTGCTCTTGTAATGAGTTGTAAATATTTTCACCCATTTCACGTTGTGCATCAGATTTCATATTTACTGGAATTACATGCACATGGAACGGTGCTACAGCTTTTGGCCAAACTAAGCCGTTCTCATCATTAAACTGCTCTGCAATTGCTGCCACTGTACGAGATACACCGATACCGTAACAACCCATAATAAGTGCTTGTGTTTTCCCGTTTTCATCTAGGAATGTTGCGTTCATCGCTTCACTATAGCGAGTTCCTAATTTAAATACATGACCAACTTCAATTCCGCGTGCGAAAAGAATTGTTCCGTTTCCATCTGGAGATTGGTCTCCTTCTTGGATGAAGCGTAAATCTGTATATTGACTTACTTTAAAGTCACGTTCTGGATTTACATTTACATAATGGAACCCTTCTTCATTCGCTCCTGAACATCCGTTTACAATTGATGCTACAGCATGGTCAGCAATAATTTCGATATCACCTGTTACACCAATCGGTCCTAATGAACCAACTTCACAATTTAATAATTCTTTTACTTCTTCATGAGAAGCAAGCTCAACAACTGAAGCGCCGTATACATTTTTCACTTTTACATCGTTTACTTCATGATCACCACGAACAAGTACAACTACTAATTTCTCGTCTACTTTAAATACCATAGACTTAATACACTGTTCTGCTTCAATGTTTAAGAATGCAGATACTTCTTCAATTGCTTTTTGATCTGGCGTTGCTACTTTTTCAAGTGCCTTTTCTGCTTCGTCACTCTTCGTATACGTAGCTACAACAGGAGCCATTTCGATGTTCGCTGCATAATTGGATGTATCCGAGTATGCAATAGTATCTTCACCAACATCAGATAATACCATAAATTCATGTGTATCTTTTCCGCCCATTGCTCCAGAGTCAGCAATAACCGCACGGAAATTTAAGCCACAACGAGCAAAAATGTTAGAGTATGCTTTATATAAGCGATCATACACTTCATCTAAGCTCTCCTGCGTAGCGTGGAAAGAATAGGCATCTTTCATTAGAAACTCTCTTCCACGTAATAAACCGAAACGAGGTCTTTGTTCGTCACGGAACTTTGTTTGAATTTGGTATAGCGTTAACGGTAATTTTTTATATGATTTTACTTCATCACGTACAAGATCAGTAATTACTTCTTCATGTGTCGCCCCTAAAGCAAATTCACGAGCGTTACGATCTTTCATACGCATTAATTCAGATCCGTAAGAATACCAACGGCCTGATTCTTGCCATAATTCTGCAGCTTGCATCGCTGGCATTAATAATTCTACAGCTCCTGCGCGTTCCATTTCTTCTCGAACGATACGTTCTACTTTGTGTAGTACTTTTAAACCAAATGGTAGAAAACTATAAATACCAGAAGCATTTTGACGCATAAAACCTGCGCGAAGTAATAATTGATGACTCTTAATTTCAGCATCAGCTGGAACTTCACGTAATGTAGGACTGAATACCATACTTTGTTTCATTTATTCGCACCTCTTCATTTTACTCTTACACGCAGTAAAACCCCTCACCTCGGGTTAGGTGAGGGATTTTATTCTACGAGCTCTATTTCATTATAAGTTTCACTTTATTTTACAAGAAAAACTTACGAATGTCATTCCATGTTACAACTAACATTAGTAACATTAATAATGCAAAACCAATAAAGTGGACCATTCCTTCTTTTTGACGGTCAATCGGTTTTCCTCGTAACGCTTCGATTAGGAAGAAGAATAAACGTCCACCGTCTAAAGCAGGGACTGGTAATAGATTAAATAAACCAAGGTTTATACTTAAAACTGCCGCTAAACTTAGCACACGCGTAAATCCATAATCTACGACTTGATCTGTTAGATTATAAATTCCTACTGGACCTGACAACTCATTAATAGAAAATTGACCAGTTACTAATTTCACAAGAGACTCAAAAATTAGTTTCGTCCATTCGTACGTTTGTTCAAATCCTGATTTAATCGAACCCATCACTGTTTTCTCTACAGGAGAGTAAACACCAATTCTACCAACTTCTTCTTTACCTTCTTTATCGAGTGTTGGAGTTACTTTTACATTAAGCTGTTCATTATCACGCTTTACTTGTAACGTAATTTCTTTATTCGGGTTTTCACGTACAATGGCAACAACATCTTTCCATGTACTTGTACTTTTCCCATCAATTGCTTGAATTGTATCGTTTTCTTTTAATCCAGCTTGCTGCGCTGCACTATTTTCCATTATTTTTCCGACCATTGGTTTGTCAATGGGAACCCCTTGTACAAATCCAAGAATCACAAAAATAACAAATGCTAAAATGAAGTTCATTGCAGGACCCGCAAAGATTGTTAAAGCACGTTGACCCAATTTTTTAGAGCCAAATTGCCTGTTATACGGAGCAATTTGAATTTCTTCTCCAGCAGTAATGATACGAGCCTTTTCATTCACTCGGAATGTTTGAAGCTCTTCCTCATACTCTTCATAGCCTGAAATCGTTAGATTATGCTCTAAATCTGCTTGTTCGACTTCAATAACACGAACATTTGGATATTTTTCATATCCATCAAAAACTAATTTCACAGCTTCGTCTTTTTCATTTAGCACAAGGCCAACCTTTTTCCCTGGCTTTAACTCAACTGTGTCCGCATCCTCGCCAGCCATTCTTACATAGCCACCAAGGGGCAGTAATCGAATCGTATACACCGTTTCATTCTTTTCAAATGAGAATATTTTCGGACCAAAACCAATCGCAAACTCGCGGCATAAAATGCCTGCTCTTTTCGCGAAATATAGATGCCCTAGCTCATGGAAAAATACGAGTGCACCGAAAATTAATATAAAGGCAATCGCTGTATTCAATTCCATAACCACCTTTGCTAAATTTGTTCCATCACAAACCGTCTTGTGGCTGCATCAATTTCCAGAATTTCCTCTAAGCTCGGACGTGCAATGACATTGTGATGGTTCATTGCTTTTTCAATGAGGTCTTCCACTGTTAAGAAACCAATTCTCTTTTGTAAAAAAGCTTCAACAGCTACTTCATTTGCAGCGTTCATTACAGCTGGCATACTTCCACCTGTTTTCCCAGCCTCATACGCAAAACGTAGACAACGGAAACGTTCTTGGTTCATTTTTTCAAAATGCAATGTTCCCATTTCCCATAAGTTTAACTGTTTTGTATCTGAAAGAGGTAATCTATCAGGATATGTAAGCGCGTATTGAATTGGTACTCTCATATCAGGTGTGCCAAGCTGCGCCATTACACTACGATCTTCAAATTCAACCATAGAATGAATAATACTTTCTTTATGTAAAACAACATCAATTTGCTCATAAGGGATACCAAAAAGCCAATGTGCTTCAATTACTTCTAGTCCCTTATTCATCATTGTAGCAGAATCAATTGTAATTTTCGAACCCATTGACCAGTTTGGATGTCGAAGCGCATCTTCTACGGTCACATGATGCAATTCATCTCTCGTTTTATCACGGAAACTTCCACCAGAAGCCGTTATAATGAGTCGAGAAATTCTTTTTTCATTTTCACCATTCAAGCATTGAAAAATAGCTGAATGTTCACTATCTACCGGAAGTAACGAAACATTATGTTTTCGCGCCGCTTCCATTACTAGATGCCCTGCAGTTACTAACGTTTCTTTATTTGCAATTCCAATTGTTTTTTTCGCCTCAATTGCACGAAGTGTTGGTAACAACCCTACGCTACCTACAACGGCATTTACTAAAATCTCCGCATCTGGATGTAATGCTACTTCTAAAAGACCTTCACTACCATACACAACTTTTGTATTACCAGAAACAGCTTGTAATTTTATAACATCTTCTGCTCTTTGCACAGAAACGATTTGCGGAGAAAATTCTTGAATTACTTTTACTGCGTAGTCAATATTTTTCCCTACAGAAAAAGCAACGAGACGGAATTGGTCTGGGTGCGAGCGTAACACATCTAAAGTTTGTGTACCAATTGATCCGCTTGCACCTAATAAACTAATGTTTTTCATGACTCCAACCCCTCGTTCATTTATTAATTGTATTGCAATAAGAAGTAGAGAATTGGTAACACAAATAACCAACTATCTGTTCGATCTAATATACCACCATGTCCAGGTAAAATTGTACCTGAATCTTTTACGCCATAATGACGTTTAAATGCAGATTGTACTAAATCACCAATTTGTCCAAAAATAGAAATGATAATTGTCAGCACAATTAAAATTACTACATTCGATTCAACTGGGAAGAACACGTTGTATACAAGTGCCACAATAATTCCACAAACGATGCCACCTACTGAACCTTCAATCGTTTTATTTGGACTAATTTCTGGCCATAATTTTCTTTTTCCTAATGCTTTTCCTACGAAATATGCACCTGAATCAGTAGCCCATATAACAAATAATGCGCAAAACACATATTTAATTCCTAATATTCTCGTTTCATTCAGATATAAGAATCCCATTGCAACATATGTTGTTGCCATAAGTAAAAATGAAGCATTATCAAAAGTAAATGTATTCTTAGAAAGGACTGTATATGATAAAAGTAATAAAACAATCACAAACGTAATTTCTAATTTACCTAATCCAATCCACCTAAATAGTTCTGATGCACTACTTGGAACTAAAATAGTCCATAATAATACCGCAGCTAAAACTGTTGGTACTGAAATAAGCGTAAGCTTATTCATTCGAATTAACTCATATAAACCTATAGAAGCAAGTGCATACACTAAAACCGTAAAAGGCACGCCACCGTAAATTACGATGGGAATGAATAGCGCGGCAGCAACCACTCCAGTAATAATTCTCTGTTTCACTACCAAACCCTCTCTTTCTACACGCCTCCGAATCTGCGCCCTCTATGTTGAAAGTCTGTAATCGCACTAAGCAAATGTTCTTCCGTAAAGTCTGGCCAATACACATCCGTAAACCAAAATTCCGAATATGCAATTTGCCATAACATGAAATTACTAATACGTAGCTCTCCGCTTGTACGAATTAACAACTCTGGATCAGGTAAAGAACCCGTCATTAAGTAGGAAGAAATCATTTCTTCACTTATCTCTTCAGCACGAATTTTTCCTTCCTCACTATCTTTCATCATATGTTGCACAGCAGAAACGATTTCATCTCGACTTCCATAGTTTAACGCGAAATTGAGAATTAATCCCGTATTCTCTTGCGTATCTTCCATGGCTTTTTCCATCGCTCTGCGTGTATGCGTAGGAAGACGATCTTTTTGCCCTATTACTCGGACTTGTACGTTTTCTTCAATCAATTCTGGTAAAAATGTACCTAGAAATTCTTCTGGAAGCCTCATTAAATAGTCAACTTCCTTTTTCGGTCTTTTCCAGTTCTCAGTTGAAAAAGCATAAAGAGTTAACACTTTCACATTAAGCTTACTTGCAAATTTTGTGATTTTCTTTACAACTTGCATACCTTCATGATGTCCCGCAATACGAGGCATAGCTCTCCTCTTTGCCCATCTTCCATTACCATCCATAATGATGGCAATATGTTCTGGTATATACCCTTTTTTCACTTCTTCAACGAGATGATCAAACGATGCGTCCTTTTTACTTTTAAAAAAAGGAAAGTTTTTAAACATCATTCATACCCTCCAGCAAGCAGACATATGCCTAAAAGTGTAAAAAGACCCCCTTAAGAAGAGGGTCATATTTGCGAAGTTATCGCTATTACACTTCCATGATTTCTTTTTCTTTGTTTTTTGCGATTTCGTCAACTTTTGCAATATATTTATCTGTTTCTTTTTGGATATCTTCAGTATATCCTCTTAAATCATCTTCCGTAATCTCGCCAGCTTTTTCAAGCTTCTTAAGATCATCGTTACCGTCACGACGTACGTTACGAACCGCAACTTTTGCTTCTTCAGCATATTTTTTCACAACTTTTACAAGATCACGACGACGCTCTTCTGTTAATGCAGGGAATGCAATACGAATTACAGTTCCGTCATTAGAAGGATTTAAGCCTAAATCTGCTTTTAAAATTGCTTTTTCAATATCACCGATAGAAGTTTTATCATACGGTTGAATTACAAGCAAACGTGCTTCTGGAACTGTAATGTTCGCTAATTGCACAACTGGTGTTGGTGCACCATAGTAATCAACTTGTACCTTATCTAATACAGACGAGCTTGCACGACCAGCGCGAACTGTTGCTAATTCACGAGAATAAGCAGCAACTGCTTTTTCCATTTTTTCATTTGAAGACTTCAATACTTGTTGTCCCATAATTATTTCCCCCTTACGACTGTTCCGATATTTTCGCCTAAAACGGCACGTTTAATATTACCTTTTTCCATAACCGAGAATACAATTAATGGAATATCATTATCCATACATAGAGAAGAAGCTGTAGAATCCATTACACCTAAACCTTCTTTTAATACATCTAAGTAAGTAAGCGTTTCGTACTTCGTAGCAGTTGGATCAATAGATGGATCTGCACTATATACGCCATCCACATTATTTTTCGCCATTAAAATAACGTCCGCTTCGATTTCCGCTGCACGTAATGCTGCTGTCGTATCTGTAGAGAAGTATGGGTTACCAGTACCTGCGGCAAAGATAACAACACGTTTTTTCTCTAAGTGACGAATTGCTTTACGACGAATGTAAGGCTCTGCCACTTGACGCATCTCAATTGAAGTTTGAACGCGAGTTTGAATTCCAATATTCTCTAAACTATCTTGAAGAGCTAGTGAATTCATAACTGTCGCTAACATGCCCATGTAATCTGCTCCTGCACGATCCATGCCCATTTCGCTTCCAATTTTCCCACGCCAAATGTTACCGCCACCAACAACAACAGCAACCTCTACATCAAGTTCTGCAATTTCTTTCACTTGTTCCGCAACTGACTTGATAACAGCTGGGTTAATTCCAAATCCTTGCTCGCCAGCTAAAGCTTCTCCGCTCAGCTTTAAAACGACACGATTATATTTCGGTTTACTCATAATGAACCTCCAATTGCTTACATCTTTATTTTAAAAAAGGGAACACAATGTGTTCCCTAATCTGTATTAGTTGTTACCTTTTACTTGGTTCATTACTTCTTCAGCAAAGTTGTCTTCGCGTTTTTCGATACCTTCACCAACAGCATAGCGAACGAATCCTTTTAATGTTCCGCCTTTAGACTCAACGAATTGACGAACTTTCATATCAGGGTTTTTAACGAATGCTTGGTCAAGTAAGCAAATTTCTTCGAAGAATTTGCCAAGACGGCCTTCTACCATTTTTGCAACGATTTTTTCAGGCTTGCCTTCGTTTAAAGCTTGTTGTGTTAATACTTGACGCTCATGCTCAACTTCTTCAGCTGTTACAGCATCACGGTCAATGTATTTAGGGTTAACTGCTGCAATGTGCATTGCTACATCTTTAGCAGCTGCTTCGTCAGTAGAACCTTCAAGAACTGTTAATACACCAATACGTCCACCCATGTGTAGGTAAGCGCCGAATGCATCAGCATCCGTTTTTGATACGATTTCGAAACGACGAAGTGTAAGTTTTTCACCAATTTTAGCAATTGCTTCATTGATGTGCTCTTCTACTGTTTTACCGCCTTCAATTGTTTGAGCCATAGCTTCTTCAACGTTAGCTGGTTTGTTAGCTAATAAGTGAGCAGCTAATTCTTTAATTAAAGCTTGGAAACCTTCGTTTTTCGCAACAAAATCAGTTTCAGAGTTTAATTCTAAGATTAAACCGTCGTTACCGTTTGTTTCGATGAAAGTTAAACCTTCAGCAGCGATGCGGTCAGCTTTTTTAGCAGCTTTTGCAATACCTTTTTCACGTAAGAAGTCAATTGCTTTCTCCATGTCGCCGTTTGTTTCAGTTAAAGCCTTTTTGCAGTCCATCATACCTGCGCCTGTTTTTTCACGAAGTTCTTTTACCATTTGTGCAGTGATTGCCATGTTTTTCATCCTCCTAAAATATGTATTTATACCTTTTAACAAGGTTTTTATACCTTAAAAAAGGTGATAAAAGGCCGAACCCCTTATCACCTTTCCAAATTTGTTACGCAGTAACAGTTTCTTCACCTTGTTTTGCTTCAAGGATCGCGTCTGCCATTTTAGATGTAAGAAGTTTTACAGCACGAATTGCATCATCGTTTGCTGGGATAACGTGATCGATTTCGTCTGGATCACAGTTTGTATCAACGATACCGATGATTGGAATGTGTAATTTGCGTGCTTCAGCAACTGCAATACGCTCTTTACGAGGGTCTACTACGAATAATGCACTTGGAAGACCTTTCATATCTTTAATACCGCCTAAGAATTTCTCAAGACGCTCTAACTCTTTTTTAAGTTGAACAACTTCTTTCTTAGGAAGTACTTCGAAAGTACCATCTTCTTGCATTCTTTCGATGTCTTTAAGGCGCTTGATACGCTTTTGGATTGTTTGGAAGTTTGTTAAAGTTCCACCTAACCAACGTTGGTTAACGAAGTACATACCAGCACGAGTTGCTTCTTCTTTAATAGCTTCTTGTGCTTGTTTTTTAGTACCTACGAATAAAATGTCTCCGCCTTCAGCAGCGATGTCGCGCATCGTTCTGTAAGCTTCCTCAACTTTTTTCACAGTTTTTTGTAAGTCGATAATGTAGATACCGTTACGCTCTGTGAAAATGTAACGCTTCATTTTTGGGTTCCAACGACGTGTTTGATGTCCGAAATGAACACCAGCTTCAAGCAATTGCTTCATAGAAATTACTGACATAATATAGTTCCTCCTAAATGGTTTTTGATATCCTCCGTTTACTTCATCTCTAAGCGAAACTACAACCGTAGCACCAACACTTAAATCAGTAAACGTGTGTACTTTGTACTGACACCACTGCTTACTATATCATACTGAAATATTACAATCAAGTCGAAAATGCGAACAATGTAAAACTTTCTTTATTCACACTCGAATTCTAGTATTACCAACCTGTATTTCTTTTAAGCGAAAAAATAAAATTCAATTCATAGTTTTCCAAAGAACACGATTATGGCGCTTTTCACAAACAACATCAATCTCTTATATACAAAAAAACTCTCCTCATTTGAGGAGAGTTTTTATAAATTAGTTTGTTTTTAATTTAGCAAGTTCATGTAAAAATTTGTCGTTTAATACTTTAATGTATGTTCCTTTCATACCTAAAGAACGAGACTCGATTACACCAGCACTTTCTAATTTACGTAGTGCATTTACAATCACAGAACGAGTGATTCCTACACGATCAGCAATTTTACTTGCAACAAGTAGACCTTCTGTTCCGTTTAACTCTTCGAAAATGTGCTCAATTGCTTCTAACTCACTGTAAGATAATGAGCTAATCGCCATTTGAACAACAGCTTTACTACGTGCTTCCTCTTCGATTTCTTCTGCTTTTTCACGTAAGATTTCCATACCTACTACAGTTGAACTGTATTCAGCAAGGATTAAATCATCATCTAAGAACTCTTGACCAAGACGAGCTAACACTAATGTACCTAGACGCTCACCGCCACCAACGATTGGTACGATTGTAGTTAAACCTTGACCGAATAATTCTCTATTTTCTACTGGGAATGCTGTGTAAGCACTGTTTACATCTAAGTTTGAAGATGTTTCCGTTACATTGAATAAGCTTTGCGTATATTCTTCTGGGAATTGACGCTCTGCAAGCATTTGTTTCATACGCTCGTTCTCGATTTGTTGGTGAATTGCATAACCTAGTAATTTACCACGACGACTTACTACGAATACGTTCGCTTCGATTACTTCACACATTGTGTCAGACATTTCTCTAAAGTTTACAGGCTTTCCTGCTGCGCTCTGTAATAACGCATTTAATTTTCTTGTTTTTGCTAATAATTCCATTTCAAAAGTTCCTCCTACATGTTACTCACATATTTTTTCATCACTTGGAAACTAGGGCGAGTCACCTGATGACACTATTACAAAATAAACTGGCTCACATCTTTATTTTTAGCAATTGTTGCTAATTTCTCCTCAACGTATTGAGGTGTTATCGTTATTTTCTCTAACGTAATTTCAGATGCTTCAAACGATAAATCTTCAAGGAGCTTCTCCATAATCGTATGGAGTCTTCTTGCTCCAATATTATCTGTATCCTGATTAACTTGATAAGCAATCTCAGCAATCTTACGAATAGCTTCGTCTGAAAATTCAATTTCTATACCTTCAGTCGCTAATAATGCCATATACTGTTTAATTAACGCATTGTCAGGCTCGATTAATATTTTAACAAAATCATCTGTCGATAATTTCGTTAATTCTACTCGAATCGGAAATCTCCCTTGCAATTCCGGAATTAAATCCGACGGTTTAGACATATGAAACGCTCCAGCTGCAACGAATAAAATATAATCCGTTTTTACTGATCCGTATTTTGTCGCAACATTCGATCCTTCTACAATTGGTAAAATGTCACGTTGCACACCTTCACGTGATACATCTACGCTATTCGACTGCTTACCAGCAATTTTGTCAATTTCATCGATAAAAATAATCCCGAGCTGTTCAGCACGATAAACAGCCTCTTGTGTAACTTCATCCATATCAATTAAGCGCTGTGCTTCCTCATTTGTCAAGAGTTTTCTTGCTTCTTTTACAGAAAGTTTACGTTTTTTCGTTTTTTTCGGCATAAAACTTCCTAATGCATCTTGGAAATTCATTCCCATTTGTTCCATACCAGTTCCTTGTAACATATCAAACATTGAAGACTGTTGCTCAGTCACTTCAATCGATACAATTTCATCTTCAAGAAGTCCTGCAGCAAGCTTTCTTTCCACGTCTTGACGTTTCTTTTCGATTTCAACATCTTCTTGCTCATCGGATGTTTGATTCGAATTTTGAGCACCGCCAAAAAGCATTTCTAATGGATTTTTAAATCCAGATTGCTTCTCCGGACTTGGCACTAAAATTTCAACAAGACGTTGGTTCGCTTGCTCTTCTGCTTTATCTTGAACTTTAACTACCATTTCTTCTTTCACGATGCGTACTGACGTTTCTACAAGGTCACGTACCATCGACTCTACATCTCTCCCTACATATCCAACTTCTGTGAATTTAGTAGCTTCAACCTTAATAAAAGGTGCTCCAACGAGTTTCGCCATTCGTCGTGCTACCTCTGTTTTACCAACACCTGTCGGTCCAATCATTAAAATATTTTTAGGTGCAATTTCATCACGTAAATTTTCAGCTAGTTTACTGCGACGATATCGATTTCTCAAAGCTACAGCAACCGCTTTCTTTGCATCTTTTTGACCGATGATGTATTGATCTAATTTTTCCACAATTTGGCGCGGAGTAAAATGTAAATGCATATAAAATGCCTCCCTTACGATTCTACAATTCTTCAACAATTATGTTGTGGTTCGTATAAACACAAATATCGCCTGCAATTTCTAGACTCGCTTTCGCAATCTGCTTCGCAGTTAAATGTTCACTTGCATATTGTTTTAAAGCACGACCTGCAGAAAGTGCATAATTTCCACCAGATCCAATTGCTAAAATACCATCATCCGGTTCAATTACTTCTCCTGTGCCCGAAACAAGGAGCATAGTTGTTTTATCCATGACAATGAGCATCGCTTCTAACTGACGCAGCATTTTATCCCCACGCCATTGTTTCGCCATTTCAACTGCAGCACGCTGCAAGTTCCCGTTATACTCTTCTAATTTCCCTTCAAACATTTCAAAAAGAGTAAATGCGTCCGCAACTGAACCTGCAAAACCAGCTAAAACTTTCCCTTGGAAAAGTCTACGAACTTTACGAGCTGTATGTTTCATTACAACAGCATTCCCCATCGTTACCTGGCCATCTCCAGCCATTGCACATTCTCCATTATGATGAACTGCAAATATCGTTGTAGCGTGGAAATTTCCCATAGAAAAAACTCCTTTATATGTTTTTATAGCTTTAAAAGCAATTTATGCCCGCGGGTGATGCTTCATGTAAACAGAACGCAATCTTTCTTTAGAGACATGCGTATAAATTTGTGTCGTCGACAAATTTTCATGACCTAACAGCTCCTGTACAGTACGTAAATCTGCCCCTTCATCTAACATGTGTGTAGCAAATGTATGCCTTAACATATGGGGACTTATCCGCATTGTCAATGAAGCCTTCTTAATGAGTTCGTTTAATACATAGCGCACACCACGACTTGTTAGCGGCGTACCTTTCGCATTTAAAAATACCATATGAGATTGTTCTTCAGTCTTGTTAGCTAACTGTTTTCTCCCGTTCTCCATATAAGTAATTAAAGCATCTTGTGCATAACTTCCGAACGGAATATACCTTTGTTTTTTTCCTTTTCCCATCACTAAAATTGTTCCCACTGCAAAGTCGATATCGGTAAGTTGTAGGTTGACACATTCACTCACACGGATCCCCGTCGCATACATCAACTCTAATAAAGCTTGATTCCTTTGACCTAGCGGCGTTTCCGTATCAGAAACTTCAAATAATTCCTCTAATTCTTCAGCATATAAAAACTTTGGGATTGACAATTCTTTTTTGGGGAGTGACGCAAGTGCAAACGGGTTATCTTTCCGATAACCTTCACGCATTAAAAAACGATATAAACTTCGTAAGCTTGACACTTTTCTTGCGACAGATTTACGGGCTAACTTTTCATCGTGCAACGTCGTTAAGTACAAACGAACATCCGCGTATGTAACATCTAAAAAAGAGGATATGCCTTCTCGCTCCATAAATTGCACAAAATGTTCTAAATCATTTTGATAACTTGCAATTGTATATTTTGAATAATTTCTTTCAATTTGTAAATATCCAACGAATAATTGTAACAATTTCTTCACATTCACATAACTCACCTCAATAAAGGCTACTAAATCGTATCACAACTTAGTAGCCTTTGCAAGAAATTTAACTAAATATTTACAAAATTTTGAATTGTTTCTAAAGCGCGTGTAGCATACGCTTCATTTCGTTCTGCCTTCTTTTTGATCTTCTTCTCTAACGGTGCAAATAGACCGAAGTTTGCATTCATAGGCTGGAAGTTTTTCGCATTTGTCGCAGTAATATAATTTGCCATACTTCCCATTGCAGTTACAGGTGGTAATACAACTGGCTCTTCGCCTTTTACAAGTCGAGCAGCGTTAATACCTGCTAATAACCCTGATGCCGCCGATTCAACATATCCCTCTACTCCAGTCATTTGACCAGCAAAGAATAAATCATCACGTTGTTTATATTGATACGTCGGACGAAGTAAATTAGGTGAATTAATAAACGTATTACGATGCATTACACCGTAGCGTACAATTTCTGCGTTCTCCAGTCCTGGAATTAACTGTAACACTTCTTTTTGTGGTCCCCACTTTAAATGCGTTTGGAAACCTACGATATTGTATAACGTTCCCGCTGCATCATCTTGACGTAACTGAACAACAGCATATGGCGTTTTCCCTGTTTTCGGATCTTCTAATCCAACAGGTTTCATTGGTCCAAATACTAGCGTCTGTCTTCCTCTGCTTGCCATAACTTCCACTGGCATACAACCTTCAAAGAAAATTTCCTTTTCAAATTCTTTTAAAGGTACTGTCTCAGCAGCAATTAAAGCCTCATAAAAACGATCAAATTCTTCTTCTGTCATAGGACAGTTTAAATATGCCGCTTCTCCTTTATCATAACGAGACTTTAAATATACTTTGTTCATATCAATGCTGTCTTTTTCAACGATTGGTGCTGCTGCATCGTAGAAATAGAAATAATCTTCACCTGTTAGTTCTTTTAATTGTGCAGCAAGATCAGGAGATGTAAGTGGACCTGTTGCAATAATTGTTGGTCCTTCTGGAATTTCAGTAAGCTCTTCATTCACTACAGTTACATTCGGATGATTCTTTACGTATTCAGTCACTTTAGCTGCAAACTCATGACGGTCAACTGCTAAAGCTCCTCCAGCTGGTACAGAGCACTCATCAGCTGCACGAATAATGACAGAATCCATTAAACGCATTTCTTCTTTAATAACTCCAACGGCATTTGTTAATGTGTTTGCACGTAATGAGTTACTGCACACTAATTCAGCAAACTTATCTGTGTGATGAGCTGGCGTTTGCCTTACTGGTCTCATTTCATATAATTTTACTTGGACACCACGTTTTGCAATTTGGTAAGCTGCTTCACTTCCTGCAAGACCTGCGCCAATGATGTTTACTACTTGTGTTGTCATATATATATCACCTTTCCTTTTCTTCCCGAAAAAAATGTGAGCAGTTACGCTCACATTTGTTGTTCTTCTTCATAATCACACGAAATACATTGTACTTGCACGCCTTTTTTCAACTTCTTCTCTACAAGCATCCCTTCACACTTCGGACATTTACGGCCAATCGGCTTATCCCAAGATACAAAGTCGCATTCTGGATACGTACCGCATCCGTAGAAAAGACGTTTCTTTTTGTTACTACGACGTTCAATAATTTGTCCTTCTTCACACTTCGGACAAATTACACCGATTTCTTTCACAATCGGTTTTGTATTACGACAATCAGGGAAATTCGAGCAAGCCATAAACTTCCCATATTTACCCATTTTAAAGACCATTGGATGACCACATAATTCACAGTCTTCCCCAGCTGGTTCATCTTTAATTTCCACTTCACGCATTTCTTTTTCCGCTTTTTCTAAGCGCGGTTCAAATCCTACGTAGAAATCATCAACAATTTTCACCCAATTCGCATTTCCTTCTTCCACTTCATCAAGGCTTTGCTCCATGTTAGCTGTGAATTCAATGTTAATAATTTCTGGGAAAAACTCTAAAATAAGTTCGATTACTATTCCACCCAATTCAGTTGGAACGAAACGTTTATTATCTAAAGCAACATAACCGCGTTTTTGAATTGTTTCAAGTGTCGGCACATAAGTGGATGGTCTTCCAATCCCAAGTTCTTCAAGTGTTCTTACTAAACGAGCCTCTGTATAACGTGGCGGTGGCTGGGTATAGTGTTGTTTCGGCTCTATATCTTTTGAAAATACCGTTTCTCCCACTTCTAACGGTGGCAACATCTTATCCTTTTCTTCCGCACCATCATCTTTTGACTCAACATACACTTTCATAAACCCCGGGAACTTTACAACCGAGCCACTTGCACGGAACTGAACATTGTTATTAATGAGTTTCGCTGTAACAGTATCCATTATAGCAGACGCCATTTGACTTGCAACAAATCGCTCCCAAATCAATTTATACAACCGAAGTTGGTCACGACCTAAGAAACTTTTTAGTTCCTCTGGCTTTCTCATTACCGAAGTAGGACGAATTGCCTCATGCGCATCTTGTGCATTTGATTTTTTCGTTTCTTTCTTCTTCTCTGTTCCTATGTATTCCGCACCATACGCCTCAGTAATGTAAGTACGAGCCTCTGTTTGAGCTGTTTCTGAGATACGCGTTGAGTCAGTTCTCATATACGTTATAAGACCCACAGTCCCTTGTTTCCCAAGATCTATCCCTTCATACAGTTGCTGTGCAAGCATCATTGTTTTCTTTGCTCGCATATTTAACTTACGTGCTGCTTCTTGTTGCAAGGAAGATGTTGTAAACGGTAAAGCAGGATTACGTTTTCGCTCTTTTCTCGTTACATTTTCAACTGAAAACGCATTATCTTTCATCTGTTCAATTATTTCATTCACTTGCGTTTCATTCGTTAATTGAACCTTTTCACCATCTACACCGTAAAAGCTTGCTTCAAATGTATCTTTCCCTTTTACAAACTCTGTTTTAATTGTCCAGAATTCTTCAGGCTCAAAGTTTTGAATCTCCCTTTCACGTTCGATAATTAAACGAACTGCTACAGATTGTACACGACCTGCACTTAATCCTTTTTTTACTTTCTTCCATAATAAAGGACTAATATTGTAACCAACTAGACGATCAAGTATACGTCTTGCTTGTTGTGCATCTACTAAATCCATATTAATTGCACGAGGATGTTTAAATGATTCTTTTATTGCATCTTTTGTAATTTCATTGAAGACAACTCGACAATCTGATTCAACATCCACATTTAACGTATTCGCTAAATGCCAAGCAATTGCTTCTCCTTCACGGTCTGGATCGGCCGCGAGATAGACTTTCTTTGCTTTTTTTGCCGCTGATTTTAAATCTTTTAAAACGGGACCTTTACCACGAATGGTAATATACTTCGGGGTGAAGTTGTTCTTTACTTCTATCCCCATTTGGCTTTTAGGTAAATCGCGAACATGTCCCATGGACGCAACGACTTTGTATTTTTTCCCTAAATATTTCTCAATGGTCTTCGCCTTAGAAGGCGACTCCACGATTACGAGGTAATCTGACATGCTAGTGCCTCCTTAAGAGGTGGATTCAAGTCTTCATTAATCTTATTGATTTCTCTTGTTTTTGTCAATCAAGAATGAATATACCATACAGTGCCAATCTACCATTTGTCAATAATTGTTTAATAAAAACATAAAAATATAAGGTTAATTTATTATTTCTTCAAAGATATCCTCTGCATTTCGTACTAGTTTTGCACCTTGTTGAATAAGCTGATTCGTTCCCGATGCACTATCAATCAATATTGGTCCAGGAAGCGCAAATACCTCTCTATTTTGCTCTAATGCAAGGTCTGCCGTAATAAGTGACCCACTTCTTGATTTTGCTTCTACAACTAAAACCCCTTTACTTATCCCGCTAATAATTCGATTTCTTTTTGGAAAATACCATTTTTTCGGTGCATAGTGCGGAGGATACTCTGTTAATAGCAATATATATTCCTCCCACTTTTCATATAAACGTCTATTCTCTTTCGGATACATATAAGATAATCCGTGTCCCAATATCGCAATAGTCGGACGATGTTTCTTTACTGTAACTTCATGAGATATTGTATCTATCCCTTTTGCAAATCCGCTCACAATAAGCCATTCTCTTTCTAATAAAGGATGTAAAATAAACTCCATACTCTCATGACTGTATAACGACGGTTCTCTCGTTCCAACAACCGCTAATTTATTTACTTTATTTAGAAAATTCTTCTCTCCTTTTCCATATAAAACAAAAGGAGGGTCTTGTATTTCACGTAATAATTGCGGGTAATTTTCATCCCATATAGTCACATAAAAGATTTGATTTCTCTCTAAATAAGATATATATTGCAAAAGGTTTGAATTTTGGAGGAAATGTACTAGTTCTGCAGATTTTTTCGGGGATATTCCAGTGTAGTTTTCTATTTGTTTTTGGTTAAAATTGTATATTACCTTCAATTCTGGATCGACATATAGCAGCCTCTCCATCGCCTTCCAATGATCCGCTAACACGTAATGCAGATGTAATAATCGCTCTCTTTTCATCCTAATTCTCCTTACCCATAATTTTTATTATGTAAACAGAAAAATTGTAAAAAGACACCCTCAAATAAGAAGGTGCCTTTCAAAAAGATTAATAGTTTTTACAAGTTTCAAATAATCCCTTTTCTTTTAAAACAGAGATTAACGTTTCACCCATAACAGCTGGTGTTTCAGCCACTTTAATACCACAAGCTTCCATTGTTTTAATCTTTTCAGCAGCAGTTCCTTTGCCGCCAGAAATGATTGCCCCCGCATGACCCATACGTTTGCCTTCAGGCGCTGTTTGGCCACCAATGAAGCCTACAACTGGTTTTGTCATATTAGCTTTTACCCATTCAGCTGCTTCTTCTTCTGCTGTACCTCCGATTTCACCAATCATAATTACAGCATGTGTTTCTTCATCTTCATTAAATGCTTTTAACGCATCAATAAAGTCTGTACCGTTAACAGGGTCCCCACCGATACCTACAGCAGTAGATTGGCCAATACCTTCTTGTGTTAACTGGTGTACAGCTTCATATGTTAATGTACCAGAACGAGATACGATACCTACATGACCTTTTTTGTGAATGTATCCTGGCATAATACCGATTTTACATTCATCAGGTGTAATGACACCTGGACAGTTTGGTCCAAGTAAACGTGTATGTTTACCAGCCATATATCTCTTTACGTTAACCATATCTAATACAGGAATTCCTTCAGTAATACATACTACTAAATCAATCTTCGCATCAACTGCTTCCATAATTGCATCAGCAGCAAAAGCGGGTGGAACGTATACAACTGAAGCGTTTGCGCCTGTTGCTTTCACAGCATCTTCTACTGTATCAAATACTGGTACACCTTCAATATCAGTGCCGCCTTTACCAGGTGTTACACCACCGACAATTTTCGTACCGTATTCAATCATTTGTTTTGTATGGAATAATCCTTGAGAACCAGTAATACCTTGAACAATAACTTTTGTATCTTTATTAACTAATACGCTCATTTTTCTCCCCCGCTTTCTATTAGCCCACTAGTGAAACAATTTTCTGTGCACCGTCTGCCATAGATTCTGCTGCAACAATATTTAAGCCAGACTCATTTAAAATTTTCTTACCTAATTCTACGTTTGTACCTTCAAGACGTACAACTAAAGGTAATTCAAGACCTACTTGCTTCGTTGCTTCAATAACACCTTCTGCGATAACATCACACTTCATAATGCCACCAAAAATGTTAACGAAGATACCTTTTACATTTTTGTCAGAAAGGATAATTTTGAATGCTTCTGTTACTTTTTCAGCCGTTGCACCGCCACCAACATCTAAGAAGTTAGCTGGGTCACCATGGTAATGTTTAATGATATCCATTGTAGCCATCGCTAAACCTGCACCATTTACCATACAACCGATATTTCCATCTAAAGGAATGTAGTTTAAGTCATATTTAGATGCTTCAACTTCTTTTGAATCTTCTTCATCAAGATCACGCAGCTCTAAAATGTCTTTATGACGATATAATGCATTAGAATCAAAGTTTAATTTTGCATCTAACGCCATTACTTTACCGTCACCTGTTGTAACAAGTGGATTAATTTCAGCGATAGAGCAATCTTTTTCAATAAACGCACGATATAAGCCCATCATAAACTTCACAGCTTGTCCTACAAGCTCTTTTGGAATATTGATGTTAAATGCGATTCGACGCGCTTGGAAACCTTGTAAACCTACTGCTGGATCAATATATTCTTTAAAGATTTTTTCAGGTGTTTTTTCTGCTACTTCTTCAATTTCTGTTCCACCTTCTTCAGATGCCATTAAAACAACTTGAGAAGTTGCACGATCTAACACTAGACCTACATAATATTCTTTCTTAATATCGCAACCTTCTTCGATAAGTAAGCGTTTTACTTCCTTACCTTCAGGACCTGTTTGATGCGTTACAAGTGTAGTTCCTAAAATGCTTTCTGCATATGTACGAACTTCTTCTAAATTTTTCGCAACTTTTACACCGCCAGCTTTGCCGCGTCCACCAGCGTGAATTTGCGCTTTAACTACACATACATCCGTTCCTAATTCTTTCGCTGCTTCTACAGCTTCTTCTACTGTAAATGCAACTTTCCCGTTCGGAACGCTAACCCCATAGCTTTTAAGGACTGCCTTACCTTGGTACTCATGGATATTCATGGTCCCATCCTCCCCTGTTTTCCTGTTTTACTCGAAAAGTTTTTTAATGTTTAAAAAACATTACATTGCCATTGTATAAGATGATTGGCACGCTGTCTACAATAAAGTGTCAGAAAACTGAAATCGCTTTATTCTTTTTCGAAAATAATAATGTTCATATACCAAAATAAAAAAATAAGCTGTATATTCACAGCTTATTTTTGAATCATATCTTTAATTGGCGCAAATGATTTCCGGTGTTCCTCTAATACTCCATGCGCTTCAATCGCTTCTAAATGCTGTTTCGTTCCATACCCCATATGTTGTCCAAATCCATATGCAGGATACTTTTCCCCAAGCTCTTTCATCATACGATCTCTCGTCACCTTCGCAATAATAGATGCAGCTGAAATAGAAACACTTTTCGCATCACCTTTAATAATGGATGTTTGTGGAATTGATGTAGGAAGCTTCATCGCATCAATTAATAAATATTGTGGTGTACAAGATAAATTCGCAACAGCATCTAACATCGCTTGTTTCGTCGCTTGATAAATATTTATCTCATCTATGACTTGCGGTGATACAATTCCAACTCCAATCGCAATTGCTTGTGCTTTTATTTCATCATAAAAACGCTCTCGCTTCGCTTCACTCAGCTTTTTTGAGTCATCTAACCCTGGAATATAAAAATTATCTGGAAGAACGACAGCTGCCGTCACAACGGGCCCAGCTAATGGTCCACGCCCTACTTCATCAATGCCAGCAATATATGTGATTCCTTTTTCACGTAACGCATTTTCATACTTAGACATTTCTAGAAATTTTTCTTTTTCCTTTTGTGCTAACTCTTTTTGTTTGTACCACTTCAAAATAAGTTTTTGAATGCCCTTTCGTTCATCTTTCATTAACATTTGAAAGCGATCATCTTCTTCACTCATAATTTCTTGCAGTAAATTCTCCGCTTCTTGTATTGTCATTTTTTGCATATAAGTACACTCCTTTATAAACGTATACAAAAAGAAAAGACGCACAAACGCACGTCTTATACTTCTTCTATTTTCTCTACCTCTTCTACTTGCTCCACAAACTCTTCTGGTGTTTCAAACGTCATTTTACCAAGTTTTCCACCGCGAAGTTCACGAAGTACCAGTTCAGATGTTTTATCATAATCAATCATTCCGCCGCCCATTAAACAGCCTCTGTATTTTCCAATTGCATCAAATAACTCTACAATATCTTCTGGAATTTCATCTAAATTATATCGCTCTTTTAAACGTTCTGGATAGTGTTTCTCCATAAAACGTAATGCATAAACAGCTACATCTTGTAAATTTAAAATTGAATCTTTAATTGCACCCGTTGTCGCTAAACGAAGACCCACTAATTGATCTTCAAATTTAGGCCACAGAATACCTGGTGTATCTAACAGTTCCATTTCTTTCCCAACTTTAATCCATTGTTGAGCTGTTGTCACACCTGGACGATCTCCTGTTTTAGCAATGTTTTTCTTCGCCAATTTATTAATTAACGTAGATTTACCAACATTCGGTATACCGACAATTAAAGCACGAATTGCTCTCGGTCTAATCCCTTTCGCAACCATCTTATCAAACTTCTCTTTAACAAGCACTTTACAAGCCGCAGTAATTTCCTTCATACCTTGTCCAGCTTGCGCATTAATTGAAATTGCCATATGCCCTTTTTCTTTAAAATATGCAATCCATTCTTTCGTTAGACGATCATCTGCCATATCCGCTTTATTTAAAACAACAAGCCTTGGCTTATGTGTAATAATCTCATCAATCATCGGGTTTCTAGATGATAATGGTAATCGAGCATCTACAAGTTCAATTACAACATCAATTAATTTTAATTTTTCTGTTACTTGGCGTCTAGCCTTAGCCATATGCCCTGGAAACCATTGAATTACCATGTTGCCACCTTCTTTTTCATTTATTTCACAATACGTGCATCTTTTAACGGCCAATATAGCATATTGGCTTTACCAAGTACTTGATCCATTGAAATCGTACCAATCGAACGGCTATCTTTACTAAAACGACGATTATCCCCTAAAACAAATAATTGATCTTTTGGAACAGTTTTCTTTCCCGTCATTTCTTCAAGAGTAAAATCATATGTAAGCGGTCCATCAGCAAGCTGTTTTTTCTGCTTATCTAAATACGGCTCCTCATAAACCTTTCCGTTAACATATAGTTTGTCATTCCGATACTCTATTTCATCGCCTGGCAGGCCAATAATACGCTTTATATAATCTTTATCTTCCGTTGCACGGAATACGATAATATCGAAGCGTTTTGGGTCTCCTATGTGATAACCAATTTTATTTACAATCATTCGATCTCGATCATGTAAAGTTGGCGCCATTGATACCCCATCTACGAGAATTGGTGCAAAGAAAAACTGTCTAATAACACCAGCTAGTACAACAGCAATCAAAATTGCTTTGATCCATTCCCAAAGTGAACTCGTCTCTTTTTTCATGTATTTCCCCTCCACGGTTATGTAAGCTGCTCGTATTATACCAAAATTTTATATAGATTGGAAAAAGGGAGCTTGCGCATTTACAAGCTCCCATACATGTCTTATCGAATTTCTTTAATACGTGCTTTTTTACCGCGAAGGTTACGTAAGTAGTATAACTTAGCACGACGTACTTTACCACGGCGAAGTACTTCGATGTTCGCGATTCTTGGCGTGTGAACTGGGAATGTACGCTCAACACCTACACCGTAAGAAATCTTACGAACTGTGAATGTTTCACTGATTCCGCCACCACGACGTTTGATTACAACACCTTCGAAAAGCTGAATTCTTTCACGAGTTCCCTCAACTACTTTTACGTGTACACGTAAAGTGTCTCCAGGACGGAATGAAGGAAGGTCAGTTTTTAATTGGCCTTTTGTAATTTCTGCGATTAATTGTTGCATATTAAATTCTCTCCTTTAAACAGATGCTCTTATAAAGTCTTATTAAATTACAGCGGAACATCGTTAATACGGCTACTGATTTCAGTAGCACAAATGTTATAATAGCATATTGCTAGGACTGTTGCAATAGAAAATATATGAAGCCCTTATTGTTCTTCTTTAATCTGTTCCAACCATTTCTTTTCTTGCTTAGATAATTCTCTTTCTTCCAATAAATCCGGTCTACGTGTGTACGTACGACGCAAAGATTCTTTATGGCGCCATTCATCAATATTTTTATGATTTCCTGACATTAAAACATCTGGTACCTTCATACCACGAAAATCAGCAGGACGTGTATAATGTGGATGTTCCAATAACCCTGTACTAAACGAATCTTCCACTTGTGAAGCATGATTTCCTAGTACTCCTGGCAGGAGACGTACTACACTATCAGTAATAACCATAGAGGCTAATTCTCCACCTGTTAATACGTAGTCACCAATAGAAATCTCATCAGTTACGAGATGCTCACGAATCCGTTCATCATACCCTTCATAATGCCCACATACAAAGATTAAATGTTCTTCCTCTGCAAGCTCTTCCGCTTTCTTCTGAGTAAATCTTTCCCCTTGCGGACACATTAAGACAACTCTCGGCTTACGCTCTGTTTCTTTCGTTAAATCTTCCACCGCATCAAAAATAGGCTGAGGAGTAAGCACCATACCAGCACCTCCGCCGTAAGGATAATCGTCTACACTATTATGCTTACTCGTTGTATAATCACGAAAGTTAACAACACGAAGGCTTACCGCTTCTTTTTCTTGCGCCTTCTTTAAGATGGAAGACCCAAATACACCGGTAAACATGTCTGGAAACAACGTTAAAATATCAATTTTCATTATAGTAGCCCTTCCATTACATGAATGGTTACTAATTTATTTTCAATATTAACTTGAAGTACAACATCATCAATGTAAGGAATTAAAAGATCTTGGCCCTTTGGACGTTTAATTACCCAAACATCATTTGCACCAGGAGATAGAATCTCTTTAATCGTTCCTAACGCTTCTCCTTCTTCCGTAACAACACTGCAACCAATAATTTCATGATAGTAGTATTCACCTTCAGCAAGTTCGCCTAACTGCTCTTCTGGTACTTTTATTAAAGAACCTTTAAACTTTTCTGCTTCATCTACATTGTTGTATCCTTCAAATGTTAATAAATCAAATGTCTTATGTTGACGATGAGAAGTTACCTTCACCGGAAGGAAGTCTGTACTTTTCTCATTCGATATGTATAGAGTGTTTCCTACTTTATATCGCTCTTCCGGAAAATCAGTACGAGAAATAACACGAATTTCTCCTCTTACGCCATGAGTATTTACAATTTTCCCTACATTAAACCATTTTGTCATAAATAGTATGTCACCCCTGGTTTCTATATAAATTAAGCATCTCCATTTCACATATGGAACATGCAACTTCTCTTTAAATGTTAAAAAAGGGAGAGGATGTAACTCCTCGCCCTTTTTACGTTTATTGAATTTCCAGTGTTACTTTTTCATCATTATGATGTCCCACTGAATACAAGAGCATTCGAATCGCTTTCGCAACTCTCCCTTGCTTACCAATGACTTTTCCAACATCCTCAGGATGTACAGTTAATCGATACTTTATCTCTCCGTTGTAAAGTTCCTGTGTAACTTTTACATCTTCAGGATGATCGACAAGAGGCTTGACAATCGTCTCGACTAACTTCTTCATAGTCATTGCCTCAATTACTTACCTTGTTTAGATAAGTGGAATTTCTCCATGATACCTTGGTTAGAGAATAAGTTACGAACTGTATCAGATGGTTTAGCACCGTTTCCTAACCATTTTAATGCTGCTTCTTCGTTGATCTTAACTTCAGCTGGTTGAGCAACCGGATTATAAGTACCGATTTCCTCAATGAAACGTCCGTCACGAGGAGAACGAGAATCTGCAACAACTACACGATAGAAAGGAGTTTTTTTAGCTCCCATACGTTTTAAACGAATTTTAACTGCCATTTTATAAAGCACCTCCGAATTTATTTCACACAGATAATTATATTAGCAAAAAGACTATTGCTTTGTAAAGTATTTTTTCTTAACAGAGCCATCTTTTTTTCTTACATGAATGGAAACTTCATTCCACCTAGTCCTTTTTTCTTACCTTTTTGCATTCCAGTCATCGTTTTCATCATTTTCTTCATATCATCGAATTGCTTGATTAGACGATTGATTTCTTGTACGGTTGTACCGCTACCTTTGGCAATGCGTTTTTTTCGACTAGCGTTAATTATTTCCGGTTGTTCACGTTCTAATTTAGTCATAGAACGAATAATTGCCTCAATATGCCCAATTTGCTTTTCATCAACTTGCGCATTTTTCAGCCCTTTAATTTTATTTGCACCAGGAAGCATCCCTAACAATTCGTCAAGTGGTCCAAGTTGACGCACTTGTCCAAGTTGTTCTAGGAAATCGTCAAGTGTAAACGAAAGCGTACGCATTTTTTGCTCAAGTTCTTTTGCTTTCTCTTCATCAACTGTAGCTTGCGCTTTTTCAATTAATGTTAAGACGTCGCCCATCCCTAAAATGCGGGATGCCATACGTTCTGGATGGAACGCTTCAATCGCATCTAGTTTTTCACCCATACCAGCAAATTTAATTGGTGTATTTGTTACAGCCTTAATAGATAATGCCGCACCACCGCGCGTATCACCATCTAGTTTCGTTAATACAACACCCGTTAACCCTAACTGATCATGGAAACTTTGTGCAACATTTACCGCGTCTTGTCCTGTCATCGCATCGACAACAAGGAAAATTTCATCCGGATTCGCAACTTCTTTCACTTTCGCTAATTCATCCATTAGTTCTTCATCAATATGCAGGCGACCTGCTGTATCGATTAAAACATAATCGTGATGATCTTCTTTTGCCTTTGCAATCGCTTGTTTCGCAATTTCAACAGGACTTACTTGATCTCCTAAAGAGAAAACAGGCATGTCCAATTGCTTCCCTAATGTTTCAAGCTGTTTAATCGCTGCTGGACGGTAAATATCCGCTGCAACAAGCATCGGTTTACGATTATGCTTTTTACGAAGCAAATTCGCAAGCTTACCTGTTGTCGTCGTTTTACCCGCACCTTGCAGACCAACCATCATTATAACAGTCGGTGGCTTATTAGCAACAGCAATTTTGCTTTGCTCTCCGCCCATAAGTTCTGTAAGTTCTTCCTGTACAACTTTAATTACTTGTTGTCCAGGTGTCAAACTTTTCATTACATCTTGTCCGACAGCACGCTCAGACACACGCTTTACAAAATCTTTTACTACTTTAAAGTTAACATCCGCTTCTAAAAGAGCTAGACGAACTTCTCTCATCATTTCTTTCACATCGGCTTCAGAAACTTTTCCTTTGCCGCGGATTTTTTGCATTGTCTGTTGAAGTCGGTCGGCTAATCCTTCAAATGCCATATTGCCGCCCTCCTAATCTAATTTTTCGATAGCTTCAACAACTTGTTTCATTTCTTCATTCACATGCTCTTCTTCGCTGATTAGCTGTTTTAGCTTTGCAACAAGTCGCTGTCGCTCTTGAAACTTTTGAAGTAATACTAATTTATCTTCATATTCTTCAAGCATCGCTTCAGTCCGTTTAATGTTATCATACACGGCTTGGCGACTTACATCAAATTCTTCCGCAATTTCACCAAGAGATAAATCATCTAGATAATAAAGCGACATATAACTTCTTTGTTTTTGCGTTAACAACGATTGATAAAAATCAAATAAATAGTTCATTCTCGTTGTTTTCTCGAGCATGTTGGATCATCCTTTGTTAAGTGATTTCCCTTTACATCAATTAGTTTACATGGAGTATAAAAGAGTGTCAAGTTTTTTTCTTAACATCACTTATTTTTTATAGAAAAAGAAGCGGTAATACCGCTTCTTTCATTTATACTTCTTCTGTTTCTACTAAATTTGCAAATAGACCATACACATATTGTTCTGGATCAAACTGCTGCAGATCATCCATTTGCTCTCCTAAGCCAACAAATTTCACCGGTACATCCATTTCGTTACGAATTGCTAATACGATACCACCTTTAGCAGTTCCATCTAACTTCGTTAAAACAATACCAGTAACATTCGTTGCTTCACGGAATGTTTTCGCTTGACTTAAACCGTTTTGACCTGTTGTTGCATCAATAACTAGTAACACTTCATGAGGAGCTCCTGGTACTTCACGCTCAATTACACGCTTCACTTTCTCTAACTCTTTCATTAAGTTCACCTTATTTTGCAAACGTCCTGCTGTATCACATAGTAATACATCTACTTTACGCGCTTTTGCAGCTTGTACAGCATCATACATTACCGCTGCAGGGTCAGAACCAGACCCTTGTTTAATGACTTCTACACCAACGCGATCGCCCCATACTTCTAATTGTTCAATCGCGCCAGCACGGAACGTATCTCCTGCTGCCAATAGGACTGACTTACCTTCTGATTTAAATCTATGTGCCAGTTTACCAATTGTCGTCGTTTTCCCTACACCGTTAACACCTACAAATAAAACAACTGTTAATTGATCTTCTTGCATATTGATTTCATTACTAAAGTCGCTGTCACCTTTATAAATGCCAACTAACTTTTCCGAAATAACAGCTTGTACTTCTTTTGGGTCCTGAATATTTCGGCGCTGCACTTCTTCTTTCAACTGATCAATTAATTCCATTACAGTCGAAACCCCTACGTCTGCGCCGATTAAAATCTCTTCTAACTCTTCAAAGAAATCTTCATCTACTTTACGGTAACGATAGACTAAATCATTTACTTTATCCGCAAATGAATTTCTCGTTTTTTCCAATCCGTGTTTAAATTTCTCTGTTACTGTATCCGTTTGTTTTGAAATTTTTTCTTTAAGTTTTTTAAAAAAGCTCATGCTTCCCATCCTTCCTATTTACTCGCCACAAGTTCTTCCCCGTCATCTAAACGAACAGAAACAAGCTTAGATACACCTGATTCTTGCATCGTTACACCATACAATACATCAGACTCTTCCATTGTACCTTTCCTGTGTGTAATTACAATAAACTGCGTCTCATCACTAAATTTCTTTAAATATTGCGCAAAACGAGCAACATTCGCTTCGTCTAGAGCCGCTTCTACTTCGTCTAGTACACAGAATGGTACTGGGCGTACTTTTAAAATACCAAATAAAAGCGCTATTGCCGTTAAAGCACGTTCTCCACCTGACAGTAAACCTAAGTTCTGCAATTTCTTTCCTGGTGGTTGTGCAACAATATCAATACCAGTATTTAATATGTCTCCAGGATCCGTCATTACTAAATCCGCTCTACCGCCTCCGAATAATTCAGTAAATACAGATTGAAACTCCGTTCGAATCCCTTCAAAAGTAGTAGAAAAACGTTTCTTCATTTCTTCATCCATCTCAGTAATAAGTTGGTGCAATGTCGCTTTCGCTTCTTCTAAATCATCTCGTTGCTCTAGTAAGAACGTATGACGTTCCGCTACTCGCTCGTATTCATCAATTGCACCCAAGTTTACTGTACCTAACTCTTCTATGGATAGTTTTATTAATTTCACCTTTTTACGCGCATCTTCTGCAGGCATCGTCATTGTATACTTCAGTTTTGCTGCTTCAAATGAAATCGTATATGTTTCACGTAAATGTTGCAATCTATTTTCCAACTCAACATCAAGTCGGTTAATTTTCACTTCTTGATCTTTCAACAACTCAAGAATATATTTATGTTTGCCTAACGTTTCCTTCACATTGCGTTCTAAATGCTCCACTCTCTCTTGTAATGATATACGTTGTTCACGGCGAGAGCGAATTAATTCTGAAGTTTGATTACGATCATATGCTTTTTTCTCAATCATATTCGTAATTTGTTCTTCACCACTTGAATTAGATGTCATTTCTTGCTTTAAGAATGCTAAATCTTCTTTTGTTTTTACAAGTGTTGTATCAGTTTCTTCTTTTTCCTTCGTTAATCGTTCAACTTTTTCTTTTTGATTAGACAAACGTTGTTGTTGTTCAGCCGCTTGTACTTTCAGCTCAGTCATTTCCTTCTGAACTTTTTCTTTTGAAGAATGTTGCTCACTTTTTTGTTTCGTTAACGCGACGATTTTGCTATCTAATTCCGAAATCTCTGCTTGAAGAGTTGCTAAAATCTTTTCTAACTCTCCTTTACGTCCTTGCATTTTCACTTGATCTTGTAAAAATCCTTCTATCTCTAAGTCGTATATAGATAAGCGATCATTAATTCGATGTTCTTCTAATTCTAATTGATTAATTTCTTCTCTTAATTTTTGTTCATCTGCACGCTCAGTTTCTACACCTTGGCGTAGTTCGCGTATTTGTACTTCTTTTTCTTGAATCTCTTGCTTTACTGCTTTAACAAAGTTTTCTAGCTTCGTTGTTTTTTCTTCCATATCAGTGAGCTTTTTAGTCCATTCTTCAAGTTCACGCTGACGTCCTAATAAAGAAGATTTCGCCTGTTTTACAGCTCCACCAGTCATTGAACCCCCAGGATTCACTACGTCACCTTCAAGTGTTACAATACGATAGCGATATTGTAATTGTTTCGCTAATTCATTTGCACCGCGTAAATCTTTCGCAACAACAACTGTACCTAATAGGCTCGAAACGACATTCTCGTATTTATTATTGTACTGCACAAGTTCTGCCGCTACTCCTACAAACGATGGATGTTGATTCACAACACGTAACTTTTCAAATGATAACGATCTACTTTTAATAACAGCTTGCGGTAAAAACGTTGCACGTCCATGTTTATTCTGCTTTAAAAATGCAATTGCATTACGAGCATGTTCCTCTGTTTGTACAACGATATGCTGCATTGCTGCACCTAGAGCAATTTCCATTGCAACTTCATATTCTTTCGGTACCGTTAACAGTTCCGCAACAGCACCCTCGATACCTTGCAACCTATTTTCTCTAGCTTTCAATACTTCACGTACACCTTGGTAGAAACCAGAATAGTCCTCTTGCATCTCTTCTAGCATCTCTTTTCGTGAGCGCGCCTGTTGTACAAATTGATATGCTTGATACAGTTTTGTTTCATTTTCACTATACTGCGCCTTACATTTCCCAAGCGCCGCTTCTGTTTTCTGTATGTTCGAAATGATACCAGCTATTTTTTCTTTCACTTGTTCATAACTTTCAACAAGTTTCGTCTTTTTCGCTGTGATTTCCATACGCATTTCTACATACTTCGCATTCTCTTCATCAAGACGTTCATTTTTAGAGTTTTGCTGTTTAGACTGTTCTTCAATCATAGATAATTCATTACGCTGACTAGCTTGTTGATTTAAAAGTTCAATATAATCCCCTTTTAAATTCTCAATCTGTTCCTCTAAATTATCCGCAAAAGTTGCAAGCAGTTGTTCATTATCAAGCAAATTTCTCTCCAATTCTTTTACTTGATCTACAAATTGCATTAACACTTCTGTACTTGATTCAATTTCACCATCATAACTTTTAGCTTTTTCTGTCAATTCAACAATTAACTGTTCAAGTTGTGCACAATGCGTCGTAGCATTTTGCTTCCTCTCTTTTAACAGCTCACGTTGTCCTTCTAATTTTTCTAGCTCTTTGCTAGAAAGAAGAAGAACTTCTTGCAAGGAATCTACAGACTCATCTACCGCTTGTAATTGTCCACGTAACTCCTCAAGCTCTTCTTCACTTTTTTGTAAATGCGTTGACATTTTAGCTTCTTCGTTTTTATTATGCCCAAACTGACTTCGAAGCGCTTCCCATTTCTCATGCAATTCTTCAATTTCATGTACAATAAGCGCAGCTTCTACTTTCTCTAACTCTTCTTTTTTCTCGAGATAATCTTTCGCAATAGAAGCTTGTCTCTCTAACGGTTCTACTTGAATACTCAATTCATGAATAATATCTTGTACACGATTTAAGTTTTCTTGTGTATCCGCTAATTTCCCTTCAGCTTTCTTTTTGCGAAGTTTGTATTTCAGCACACCTGCCGCTTCTTCAAATACACCGCGACGTTCTTCTGATTTACTACTTAAAATCTCTTCCACTTTCCCCTGACTAATAATTGAAAAGGCTTCTCTTCCCATGCCAGAGTCCATAAATAAATCGATAATGTCTTTCAATCTACAAGATTGTTTATTTATATAAAAGTCACTATCACCTGAACGAGATACACGGCGCGTTACACTCACCTCGTTATATTCAATCGGTAAACGTTGATCTTCATTATTTAAAGTTAATGTTACTTCAGCTACATTAACCGCTCTCCTCGTTTCACTACCAGCAAAAATAACATCCTCCATCTTTGCACCACGTAATGATTTTGCAGATTGTTCACCAAGTACCCAGCGAATTGCATCAGTAATATTACTTTTCCCGCTCCCATTAGGCCCTACTACAGACGTAACACCTGGAACAAAATCGACAGATACACGCTCAGCAAAAGATTTAAATCCTGCTATTTCTAATCTTTTTAAAAACACGAAAGGTCTTCCTCCTATTCTCCGTTGTTATATACGTTGTCTGTACGAAACCAAGCTATAATACGGATTTACTTTCCTTTCATTTATCTACAAAAGAAAAGTTTCATTCTATGCATAAGGAATCCCCCTATTCAAAGGGGGATTCCTTATAGTTGTTCTTTTAATTTTTTCAATGCTTCTGCAGCAGCTTGTTGCTCTGCTTCTTTTTTCGACTTACCACTACCAAGACCTAACGCTACATTATTTAATGTAACACGTGACACAAATTCTCGATTATGGGCTGGTCCTTTTTCTTGCAAAATTTGATACTCAATGTTGCCACTACCATCACGCTGGATCAATTCTTGCAATTGACTCTTATAATCCATCACATGAGAAAAAGCACCTTCATTAATTTTCGGATACACAATTTCTTTTAAGAATCCCCAAACTGTTTCTAGCCCTTGATCAAGATAAAGGGCACCAATAAACGCTTCAAAGACATCCGCTAATAAAGCTGGTCGTTCACGTCCACCTGTCATTTCTTCACCTTTCCCTAATAAAACAAGGCTTCCAAATGACAGCTCATTTGCAAAACGAACAAGAGATGGCTCACATACAATAGCTGCACGTAGTTTTGTTAACTCTCCTTCGCTCATTGTCGGATATTTTTGAAACAGATACTGCGATACAGTAAGTTCCAATACTGCATCTCCAAGAAATTCGAGACGCTCATTGTCTTCATGCGGTTTTTTTCGATGCTCATTCACATACGATGAATGCGTAAATGCTTGAGTCAATAATTTTTCATCTGTAAACGTAATACCTATCTTTTCTTGAAACACTTTAAACGCTTCACGATATTTTGTTTCGTATTTTTTTTCTTTATATTTTCGGTACGGCATAGGTCCCTCCAGATATAAGCCGAGAAAGCCCCGCTAAATAACGGGACTTCACTTAAGCATTATAGATGACTCTCTATGTAAGTCACAGCATCGCCAACAGTAGCAATCTTTTCAGCATCTTCATCAGAAATTTCCATTTCGAATTCATCTTCTAATTGCATTACAAGTTCTACTACATCTAGGGAGTCTGCGCCTAAATCTTCTTTAAAGCTTGCAGCTGGTACTACTTCAGTTTCTTCTACACCTAAACGATCAACGATGATTTTTGTTACACGCTCTAAAACATCTGCCATTCCATTCACCTCCCCTCAAATATTATATTAAATATTGTCCAAAAAAACTAGATGAAATCGATTCTTTTATTACATTACCATTCCGCCATCAACATTTAACGTTTGTCCTGTAACATATTTGCTTTGATCCGAAGCAAAAAACGTTACAGCATTCGCGATATCTTGCGCTTCACCAAACTGTGCAGCCGGAATAACTTTTAACATTTCACCTTTTATATTTTCATCTAATACGTCCGTCATATCAGTTGCAATAAATCCAGGAGCAATTGCATTAACAGTTATATTTCGACTTGCTAATTCTTTTGCTGATGTTTTTGTTAATCCAATTACACCAGCTTTAGCAGCAACATAATTAGCCTGCCCTGGATTTCCTACAACACCAACAACAGAAGCAATATTTATTATTCTACCATGACGTTGGCGCATCATATAACGAGATACTGCTTTTGTACATAAGAATACACCTTTTAAGTTTGTATTAATAACTGTATCCCATTCTTCTTCTTTCATACGCATTAATAAATTATCTTTTGTTACGCCAGCGTTATTTACAAGAATATCGACTTGTCCAAATGTATCTACTGTTTGTTTCACCATATTTGTAACATCATCAGCATTTGCAACATCTGCTCTTACCGCAATTGCATCTGAACCTAATTTCTTGATTTCATCTACTACTTCATTCGCCTTTTGTTCATTACCAGCATAATTTACTACTACATTTGCCCCTTGTTTCGCTAAATCGATTGCAATCGCGCGACCAATTCCACGTGAAGCACCAGTTACTAATGCTACTTTCCCTTTTAACATCAGTTTTCTCCTCTCAAATTTGAAATGGTATCTTTTAATGTCGCTTCATCATATATGGCATATGCTTTCACTGATGAATCAATCGACTTCATAAGCCCAGCAAGTACTTTTCCAGGTCCAATTTCAATAAATATATCCACACCTTGTTTCACCATAGTTTCAATAGATGGGTACCATAATACAGGTGAATACAGTTGTTCAATTAGCTTCTCTTGAATATCTGCACCACGTGTAATAACATCTGCTGTAACATTTGCTATAACAGGAATATTCGTATCCTGAATTGTAATTTCATCTAACACACTTTGAAACTTCTCAGCAGCTGGCTTCATAAGAGAGGAATGAAATGGTCCACTTACTTTAAGCGGAATTGCTCTTTTAGCACCATTTTCTTTCGCTCTTTGAGAAGCAAGTTCTACCCCTTGATTTGTTCCAGAAATTACAATTTGCTTCGTACTATTCATGTTTGCAATCTGTACTGCATACCCTTCACTTGTTACTTCTTCTGTAACTCGTTTCAGCATATCTGGATCAGCACCTAAAATAGCTGCCATTGCCCCTTCCCCACCAGGAACGGCTTCTTCCATATATTCGCCACGTTTTCTTACAGCATATACAGCATCTTCAAAAGTTATAGCACCAGCTGCCACAAGAGCGCTATATTCACCTAAACTATGTCCTGCTACAAAATCAGGTGTAATGTCATACTCTTTCAAAGCTGTCAAAATAGCAAAACTCGTTGTTAATAATGCAGGTTGTGCATTTGTCGTTAATGTAAGCTTTTCCTGCGGCCCTTCAAAAATCACCTCTGAAAGTGAATCGTGTAACACCTCATCTGCTTTCGCAAACACTTTCGCAACCTCGTTATTATTCTCCGCTAACTGTCTACCCATTCCAACTGCCTGTGAACCTTGGCCCGGAAAAAGAAATGCTATTTTTCCCATTTCAAATCCTCCTCTTATTGAAGCGGCTCCTTCTCCATTACACTTGAAATTGTAGGAATTACTTCTTTCGCTACCATTTCTCTCGTTTGACGAATCGCACTAAATATCGATTGGTCATTTGAAGAACCGTGAGCCTTAAT
This sequence comes from Bacillus cereus group sp. N11, assembly GCF_016483605.1. NCBI lineage: Bacteria > Bacillati > Bacillota > Bacilli > Caryophanales > Bacillaceae > Bacillus > Bacillus cereus group sp. N11. The sequence continues at coordinate 172,094 of NZ_JAEHBN010000010.1, read as the reverse complement.
GACAGGAGCTTTCAATCCAAACAATGCCGCTCCTCCATACTCCGAATAATCCATTTTATCTTTTAATACCATAAGTTTTGGTTTTAATACCGCTGCTGCTAATTTGCTCGTAAACGAACTCATTAATTGCTCTTTTAACATAGAGAATAGCGCAAGCGCGGTTCCTTCTAGTGATTTTAGAGCTACGTTCCCTGTAAAACCATCACACACAACAACATCTGCTACACCTTGCAATAAATCTCTTGATTCAACGTTTCCAACAAAATTAATTGGTGCATCTTTGAGCATAGCAAAGACCTGTTTTGAAAGCTCGTTTCCTTTTCCATCCTCTGTTCCAACATTTAAAAGTCCAACACGAGGGTTTTTTATTCCTCTTACCTTCTCTGCGTAAACAGAACCCATCACTGCATATTGATATAAATGAACTGGTTTTGCATCAACGTTTGCTCCAACATCTAACATAACAAAACCTTCTCCATCAACAGTTGGCATTGTCGGTGATAAAGCTGGTCGTTCAATTCCTTCCATACGACCGACAACAAATAATCCTGCTGCCATTAAAGCCCCTGTACTACCTGCTGATATACAAGCATCTGCAATACCATCTTTCACTTGCTGCGCTGCTAGTACCATTGAAGCTTGTTTTTTTCGACGAACCGCCCTTACTGGCTCATCTGTCGATTCAATTTTTTCGTCTGTATGAAGGATAGTAATTCGCTCTTCACTCGTTAAGTATTGACGGATTTCTGCTTCTTTCCCTACTAACGTAATATGTAAATCTGAATATTCCTTAATAGCTTTCATTGCTCCTAATACTACAGCCTTTGGAGCGTGATCTCCGCCCATTGCATCTATTGCGATTTTCATAAGTTGTTACCTTCCTCACTATTATTACTAGATCGATACATTTCAAAAGTGCCTGTAAAAACAAGTTCTTCTCCAACAAAGCTACGCACTTTGACAACCGTCCGTCCTTTATCATTCTCTACATCTTCAACGCGCGCTTTTGCAACTACACGTTCTCCTAATTTTACAGGACGAATGTATCGAATGGTAGACTTTGCAGTTAAAGCTAATTCTTCATCAATAACTGCAACAGCTAGTGAGTTTGCTTGCGCAAACAAATGATGCCCACGAGCAATTTGATTTCTTTTAAATACATGTTCTACCTTTACTTCAAAGATAGATATCGCATGTCTATCTAATTCTATATCGATAATTTCTCCGACAACCTCTTCTAACGGTAAAGATTTCACATCTTCTTCATGTTGTTTTGTAGCCACATGCTTAATTCGTTCTCTCAATTCAGGAATAGATAACTCCATACGATCCAGACGAACAGTCTGTATGCTCACTTGAAATTTTTCTGCTAAATCTTCATCCGTTATAAAAGGATTCGTTTCTATTGTTTGTTGTAATAATTCTTGTCTTTCTTTTTTACTTCTTCTCTTTTTCATACCGCACCATCCATTTTTATGACTAGGTACTAACAGTAGTATATAATCATTAAAAGTAGAATGCAACAAAAACTTTTGCAGACTACTTTTAATCGAGCTTCTCTCCCTGGAACACACCTGTTCCGTCAAGATAAGTACGCAACGAAGCATACTGATCATTATGCCAAAACGCTTCTGAATCAACTAGTATCGCCGCATCTTGTCTCGCTGTTTCTAACGCCCGATAATCATGTACCATATCAGCAACCTTAAATTCTGGTAGACCACTTTGCTTACTTCCAAAGAAATCCCCAGGACCTCGTAACTCTAAATCTTTTTCTGACAATACAAATCCATCATTTGTTTCAGTCATAATACGCATTCTTTCTTTTCCTGTTTCTGATTTCGGGTCTGCAATTAATAAGCAATATGATTGTTCACTACCACGCCCAACACGCCCCCTGAGCTGATGAAGCTGCGATAAACCGAAACGCTCCGCGTCATAAATAACCATAACAGTCGCATTTGGTACATTCACACCTACTTCAACAACTGTTGTCGAAACAAGAATTTGCACTTTATTTTCACTAAACTGTCCCATTATCTCTTCTTTTTCTTGAGATGATAGTCTCCCATGCATTAATCCAACTTGGCACTTACCTTGATAATGATGAGTCAGCATACTATGTAAATCGATAGCATTTTGTACATCAAGTTTCTCAGACTCTTCAATAAGAGGACAAATAACATATGCCTGTCTTCCTTTTTTTATCTCTTTCTCTACAAAGCCGAGAACACGGTCTAACATATCATGTTTTGCCCAATACGTTTCGATTACCTTTCTACCAGCTGGCATTTCATCGATAATAGAAACGTCCATCTCTCCAAATGCCGTAATAGCTAACGTTCGCGGAATTGGGGTTGCCGTCATAAACAATACATCTGGACTTTCACCTTTCTCACGTAAAACCCGGCGCTGCGCTACACCAAATCGATGCTGTTCATCGGTAATAACGAGACCTAACCTATGAAATATAACTTCATCTTGAATTAAAGCGTGCGTCCCAACAAGGATATCTACTTCTCCCTGCTCTAATCTCGCCAAAATTTCCCGACGTCTCGCACCCTTAACAGAACTCGTTAACAGTTCAACCGTCATACCGAAATGAGAAAACGTCTCCGCAAGCGACTGATAATGTTGTTCGGCTAAAATTTCTGTAGGAACCATTAAAGCACCTTGATAATGAGCTAATTTTGCGGCATAGAGACCCATCGCAGCAACAACTGTTTTCCCAGAACCAACGTCACCTTGCAACAGCCTGTTCATCCGATAAGGAGATGTCATATCCTTTAAAATTTCATCTACAACCCGGCGCTGTGCACCAGTTAACGGAAACGGAAGTGCATCGATAAATTCTTGTAATTCTGTTGACGGGATTTCCTTCTTCGTACCTTTTGAATTTTCTCTCTCCATTTTCCTTAGTGTTTGCATTTTTAGCTGAAATAAGAAAAACTCCTCATATACAAAACGGCGACGAGCTTGCTTTAAATCTTCTTGCCCTACCGGAAAATGCAACGCCCTGAGTGCTTCATAACGTGGTAATAATTTATACCGATTTAACAAACCATCTGGTAGCACTTCGACTATATAATCTCCATACTCCTTTAGCGCTTGTGCAATAAAACGGCGCATCTGTTTTACTGTAAGCTTTCCTTTCACTGAATATACAGGCTCTACTTCTTGTTGACGAACAACTGGTCCAAAATGAAGCTCTGATACAGCAATTGTTTGACGATGTTGATCCCATTTACCAGTAATCGTTACCGTTTCATCCAAATTTAACTTTTGCTTATAGTAAGGTCTATTAAAACATACAGCCGTAATTAAATAACGACCGACAAGAACACGAACTGTAAGACGTGATTTTTTCTTACCATAGTATTGTAGTAACGGAGCACTATGAACTTTCCCTTCAACTGTTACACGCTCATCATGCTTTACTTCAGCAAGATCTTTCATCGCATAATCTTCATAACGGTACGGAAAATGCTCTAATAGATGAGAAACTGTATAAATTCCCATCTCGTGTAGTAATTCAGATGTTTCTCCTCCGATTCCCTTTACATCTGTAACAGGAACTTGTACAACTTCATTCAAGATTCTCACACTCCGTCACATTATTTTCTTTGTTACACTCTATTTGAGTATCAATTAACATCTGCAATCGCTATCTTTCACCTTATATATTCTATCATAGGCATTCTAAGAGAAACTACTCAAATCCCTTATACACAACAAGTAAAAAAGAGCCTCACTATTAGCAGCAAGGCTCTTTTCTTTATTCCATATGCTAGCCTTTTGAATAAAAACTAGTAATAACGTTCACATTACTACTTCTGATCCATTAGCAAGTAAGTGATCCATTTATTTTCAAAACGAATCTTTTTTATTCTACAGAGAAGATGAAAGAATACACCGGTTGATTCCCAGCATGCACTTCTACTTCAGCATCTTCAAATTTCTCTTCTACAAATGCAACTAACTCAGCTACTTCTTCATCAGTTGCATCTTCACCTTGTAGAATCGTTACGATTTCAGACTCTTCATCAATCAATGCTTCTAATAATTGCTTTGCAGCTCCTACTTTTTCAGCATTTGTTGATACGATTTTTCCATCCGCAATGCACATGAAATCGTCTTTTTGAATTGCTACACCGTCAATTTCCGTATCACGAACAGCATACGTAATTTGACCCGTTTTCACATGAGATAAAGCTTCTTTCATGTTTTCTTCATTTTCTTCTAACGTTCCAACTGGATTAAATGCTAACATTGCAGCCATACCTTGAGGAACTGTTTTTGAACGAATAACAATAACTTCTTGATCAACAACTGACGCTGCTTGTTCTGCTGCCATCACGATGTTTCCGTTATTTGGTAAGATGATGATTTTTTCAGCATTCGCCTCTTCAATCGCCTTCACAATATCCTCCGTACTCGGATTCATCGTTTGGCCACCTTCGATTACTTTCGTTGCACCAATGCTCTCAAATAAAGTTTTAATACCAGATCCCATAGCTACAGTTACGATACCATATGGTTGTTTTTCTTTCGATTGAGTTGTTTGCTCAGGAACCATAGTAGGTTCATCTAATAAAGCGGTATGCTGTTCACGCATATTTTCTACTTTAATCTTAATTAAACTACCATAGCGTTGCCCATAATTCATAGGATCTCCAGGATGTTCCGCATGAATATGAACCTTAACAACCTCATCATCTGATACAACAAGTAGTGAATCTCCGTATACACTAATATCTTCACGGAATTTTTGTTCAGAGAAATTATGTTCCTTCATTTTTTCAGGCTCTAATTTCACCATGAATTCCGTGCAATATCCATACTTTATATCTTCTGTACTCAATTGGCTTTGTACACTACGGTGATGTTCTGCGCGTACCATGTCATTCATAGATGGTTGGGCAGACACATCAGAAGAAATTGTTTCTCCTTTTAAGTCAGCTAAAAATCCTTCATATACAACAACAAGACCTTTACCACCGCTATCTACAACGCCAACTTGCTTTAATACAGGTAATAAATCTGGCGTACGATTTAACGATGCATTGGCTTCTTTCACAACGTCTTCCATAAACAAAACAAAGTCGCGCTGTTTTTTCGCAACTGTCACTGCATATTTACCCGTTTCTCTTGCAACCGTTAAAATCGTTCCTTCAATCGGTTTCATAACCGCTTTGTAAGCCGCTTCTACCCCAGCATCTAAAGCTGCAGCAAAATCAACTGTTGTTAATTCTTCTTTTTGTTCAATGGATTTTGAAAAACCACGGAATAACTGAGATAAAATAACACCAGAGTTACCACGAGCTCCCATTAATAATCCTTTGGCTAAACTTACACCGACTTTACCAGCGTGCTGTGAAGGATTTGCTTTCACTTCACGTGCGCCTGAAGTCATTGATAAGTTCATGTTTGTACCGGTATCGCCATCTGGAACTGGAAATACGTTTAATGCATCAACAAGCTGAACATTATTTGTTAAATTATTCGCTCCTTGCATGATCATTTGTGATAAACGTTTCCCATCAATTTTTTGAATTGACACAGATTTTCCTCCTTAATGCACATTACAAGTTTATTACTTTAACTCCTTGTACGTAGATGTTTACAGAATCTACTGCTAGTCCTACAGTTTGATCTAATGTATATTTCACTTTCGTCTGCACGTTATGTGCTACTTCTGAAATTTTCGTACCATAGCTCACAATAATATACATATCAATATGTACTTCATCTTCATCTTTACGAACAATAACACCTCTAGTGAAGTTTTCTTTTCGTAAAATGTCTGTTAATCCATCTTTTAACTGATTTTTTGATGCCATACCTACGATACCGTAGCAATCTACCGCGGCACCTCCAGCAATTGTTGCAATTACATCTGTACTAATATCAATTTGACCGTACTTCGTTTTAATTTCAATTGACATCTCGTTTCCCCCTTCATAAATGGTGAAAGTGAGCTAGACTACTTTAGTTACTATCATATAATCTTTTCAAAGAAAATTCCATCGTTCTTTCTTTTCACTCTCATATTTTATGTTTTATACTACACTTTTCTATGATGAGCAAAATAGTCCATTGTTATTATACAACATGTACCACTATAATATGTCAAGCAAATTTTCTTGATTTCAACTTTTCTTCACTTACATATAGTGTCAAGTAATTTTTCTTGATTTCTTTTTTCTACAGTGTTGCATTCTCTTTTTAGTTGTGTTAAATTATAGTAGTGTTTTTAGCATCGCAAAAAAGACTAACATTGAAAAATTACGTATGGTAAGGTGTCAAGGGAGGGAAATATAAATGGCTCGTGTTTGTGCTATCACTGGAAGAAAAGCTCGTTCTGGTAACTCTCGTTCTCACGCAATGAACGCTACAAAACGTAAATGGGGCGCTAACCTTCAAAAAGTTCGCGTACGCATCGACGGTAAAGTTCAACGTGTTTACGTTTCTGCTAGAGCATTAAAATCTGGCAAAATCGAACGTGTTTAATAATAAAAAAAAGAGCCGCTAGGCTCTTTTTTTACTATACCAATGGAAAAAGCACCTATTATCGGTGCTTTTTTTAGTCTTTTTTGAAGGTGTTTAACATCGCACGAACAATTCCACCAAGAAATTTAGGTAACTTAATTGTATAAAATCTCATGGTTTCCCTCCTAATCCCCTTTACTCCACTTGCCCACTATATGATGCAAGGAGCAAAATTGTTTCTTCAATCAGTGCTTCTTATCATCATTAATATGCCAGATGCGAATGAAAAAGTACCTTTTTCCTCAATGAGTTCATTACTAATACAAAGTGTCGATCCCCACTCTATCGTTTTATTAGTAAGAGGGTACTTAAATCCTTGTAGTGTAATACCTTCTACACTTTCAGTAACTGGCACAAATGATACATAGGGGAAATTTTTATTTATTCCAATTGTATATGTACCAACTTTTTTCACCATTATTTCATTTTTATTATCCACAATACACATTTCCACTTTTGCTTCTAAACCCTTTAAAAGCATCTGTATATTTGCTAAACCATGATCCAACCGCCCACCAGTTGCACCAAAAATACGAATTAATTTGGGTTTCTGTTCTAAAGCCCAACTAATTGCAATCTCTAAATCCGTTTGATCTTTTTCTCGTGGAACAATATGTAATTCATCTGTTTGCTGTCCCATCCATACTAATTCTTCTTCAGTTACTGAATCGTAATCTCCGAACGCAACAGATGGAGTAATCCCTCTTTTTAGTAAATGGTACACTCCTCTATCAACCGCCGCCCACACTACTTCTTCATTTTCATATCGAGAAAAATCTGCGCAATATTCTGCAGGGCCTCCTGCTAAAATATGAATAATCATTTTTCCTTCCCCTTCTATTGTAAAAAGGCAATCTGCCATTCGGTAGATTGCCTTTTTACATATTTTTCGCTCTATCCTGTCTAAATAGTGAAGTCTTACTAAACCCGAAACTTCACTAGGATAGGGATCTGTTCATTCATTATCCACGAATGATACGGATCGCTTCACCGCGGTCTTTTTGATTGTATACCGCTGATCCAGCTACAAGTACATTTGCTCCTGCTTCAACACAAAGTCTTGCCGTTTCAGCGTTGACACCACCATCAACTTCAATTTCGACTTCTAGATTTCGCTCTTTAACCATTTCTGCAATTTGTTTAATTTTCGGTAATACAGAATGGATAAATTTCTGTCCACCAAATCCAGGATTCACCGTCATAAGTAATACCATATCTATATCTTCTAACACATGCTCAATCACCGAAACTGGCGTATGTGGATTTAATACAACCCCTGCTTTAATGCCATGAGATTTAATTAACTGAATTGTACGATGTAAATGAGGACACGCCTCTACATGAACAGTAATAATATCCGCTCCCGCTTTCGCGAAAGTTGGGATATAGTTATCAGGATTTTCAATCATTAAATGCACATCTAACGGTAATGATGTAATCGGACGGATCGCTTCTACAATTAATGGCCCAATCGTAATATTCGGTACAAAATGCCCGTCCATTACATCGACATGAATGTAATCAGCTCCGCCTTTTTCTACATCTTTAATTTCTTCCCCTAATTTTGAAAAATCTGCTGATAAGATCGATGGTGCAATTTTAATCATAACTAATACCTCGGCTTTCTCTCTCTAATTTCTTCTACGAATTGTTGGTAATTCTTATAACGATATTCTGTAATCTTTCCTTCTTCAACCGCAGCTTTCACCGCACATTTCGGTTCAGAAAGATGTGTACACCCTCTAAATTTACAGTATTGGCTCGCTTCTTTCAACTCAGGAAAACAATATGTAAGATCTTCTACCTCTATATCTATGAAATCAAGTGAACTAAAACCAGGTGTATCCGCAACAAGTCCACTTCCAACTGCAATTAATTCCACGTGTCTTGTCGTATGTTTTCCGCGTCCTAAATGTGAGGAAATATCATTTGTTTTTAGTTCTAAATCCGGACGTAATACGTTAAGCATCGAAGATTTCCCAACACCTGATTGGCCAGCAACGACAGAAACACAACCTTCTAAAAATGGTTTTAAAATAGCAATACTTTCCGATGTATTTATAGAAGTAAATAATACATCATAACCCATTTCACGATAATCATTTGCATAAGCTTCAACGGTTTCTCGCATCTTTTCATCCACTAAATCCATCTTACTAATACAAATAATCGGCTTAATGTTATGATATTCAATCAGCACTAAAAATCGATCTAACAGTCCAGGATTAAAATCTGGTTCTACTGCAGAGAAAACAAGGATTGCTTGATCCACATTAGCAATAGGAGGCCTAACAAGTTCATTTTTTCGATCAAATACTTCAAGCACGTAGCCTTCCGTTGGGTTATCTGCTTGAAAAACGACTTGGTCTCCTACAAGTGGTGTAATTTTATTTTTTCTAAATACACCACGCCCACGACATTGTGTAATCCCTTCTTCATGTTGTACATAATAAAATCCACTTAAAGCTTTTACAATTTTTCCTTCTGGCATATAATTCTCCTTTATTTTGTATAAAGTGAAGCTGTAATTAAAACGAATAGACTAGAGTTCTTTAAACAATTATTTTAAAACCCACCAATATATAACCAGGTTCATATATTTAATCTCTACCATCAATTCGAAATATTTTTTACAACAATATCACTTGTATAGCTTTTTGAATCATATATTTTTGCCTGTTATACAGTCCACCTTGTAGACAGCATAACAGGCAAGGGTAATGCATTCCATTCTCTATAAAAAGAAAATGGAATTCACTATTATTGAGTTGGATACGGTACTTCCTTATTGATAATCGTTACTCCATCCCGTACGATTTTATAGTGACCCTTTGAGCCTTCTTGAATTACAAATTCTAAAGAAATTGTTGCCGACTCTGAAATCGTTCTAGTTTCAATTGGTCTATCCATCTTTTGTTGCATATCTTCTTTATAAATTTCTATTGTTTGCGGTTTTTTCTCACCTATTATAGAAGACTCATATGGGATAGAAATGTTATCCACCTTCACTGTTTTTGTTACTTTCGGCTTAGGGCCATTCGAGATGATAAGTGTCACTTTATCTCCTTCTTTTAACGGAGTTCCTGGTTTTGGCGATTGCGAAATTACAAGACCTTTATCAACCGTATCTGAATACTCTCGTTTTATATCTGGAGTTAATTTTCTCTCATTCAAATCACCAGTTGCACTATTTTCAGTCCATCTTGAAAAATCACCTGGTCTATTTTGATAAGGACCTTTACTTATCCAAACTTTCAGTTCTTGCTCCGCCTCTACAACCATTTGATCAGGTGTCGGTATTTGTTCTACAATTTCACCTTTTGGTTTATCATTTTCAATATAATTTTCAGTAACCTGTTTATATCTTTCTTCTAACTCGGGTTTTACACTCTCAAAGTTTTGACCTGTAAAATCCTTCATCTTACTTTTCTTTTTTCCACCTGATTGATAGATAGTAATTTTAGAACTTTCCTTCACTACTCTTCCTGCTACAGGATCAGTTTTTATTACATCTCCAGCTTCCACATCATCTGTATATACAATATTAGGTTCTGTCACTTCAAAACCTTTTTCTACCAATTTATTTACAGCTGTCGTATATTTCATACCAGCCACATCAGGAACTTTTACATCTTTCGGAATAAAGAATCCCGGAATAACAGTAAGAGCTAATGTTATTCCAATTGCTAAAAGTAAAAATGTCGTAATTAAAACCTTAATCCATTTATTACTTCGTTTTTTCTTCTTATCTAATTCAGTATGTTCTTTTCTTTTTGGTTCATCCACTTTACTTCCACTTAAAACAATCGTTTCATCAGTTACATTTTCAAATAATTGTTCTTGTTGGATAATTGGAATCGCTTTCGTCGCTTCCATATCTTCTGGTATGTAAAATGGCTGTTCATTAATTCGTTCTGGATATAAAGCCGTTTCAATATCTCGTTTCATCGCATTAGCAGATTGGTATCGATGGAACGGATCTTTAGCAGTTGCCTTTAATATAATATTCTCAACACTTTGCGGAATATTTTCATTCCATCTTCTTGGAGACGGTATTTCACTTTGTAAATGTTTTAAAGCTATTGCAACAGCAGATTCACCAGAAAACGGTTGTCTTCCTGTTAACAATTCGAACATAACAATACCAAGCGAATAAATATCTGATTGTTTATTTGCTATCCCGCCGCGCGCTTGTTCTGGTGATAAATAATGCACCGAACCAAGTACTGAATTTGTATGTGTAATAGTTGTTGCACTTGTAGCTGTCGCAATTCCAAAATCTGTTACTTTTACTACTCCATCAGCTCGAATTAAAATATTGTGCGGTTTTATATCACGATGCACAATTTCAAAATGATGAGCGTGTGCCATGGCGGATGTTAATTGCTCCATAATATCAAGAGCTTCCCCTATAGGTAACATCCCTTGCTCAATTATGTATTGCTTTAATGTTTGTCCAGGTACATACTCCATTACAAGATAATATATACCATCTTCTTCTCCAACATCATACATATTCACAATATTTGGATGCGACAACGTTGTAACAGATTGCGCTTCTCGATGGAAACGTTTAATAAACTCTTCGTTATTGGAATAGTCGAGTCTTAATATTTTCACCGCTACATCTCGGCCGAGTATGTCATCATGAGCTAAATATACATTGGCCATCCCTCCACCGCCAATCATTTTTAGCAGCTTATAACGGTCATTTAAGCGTTTTCCAATCAGCACGTTGCACTTCACCTACTTTCGTTTGTCGAATCCGCATAATCAATAAGAACAAGAGTAATATTATCCTCTCCACCACGATCATTCGCCAATTGAATGAGACTTTGCACCTTAGCTTCGAGCTGTTCATTTAACTGTAAAATTTGTTGCATATCAGTCATAGGGACTTTATTAGACAATCCATCAGAGCAAAGAAGCAATTGATCATCTTCTTCAAGTACCAATGTTTTAACATCTAATCCGACTTTTTCTTCTGTTCCTAGCGCTCTTAACAAAACATTTTTTTTCGGGTGGTATTCTGCATCTTCCTTTGAAATTTCACCATGTCTCACAAGTTCATTTACAAGTGAATGATCTTCCGTTACGAGTGACATTACTCCCTCTGATACCATATAACAACGACTATCTCCTATATGACCTATTGTTACAAAATTAGGCGTACAAATTGCTATGATAATCGTTGTTCCCATACCATCACACTCTACGTGTTGTTTAGAATATTCAAAAATGCGTTCATTAATAATTCCAACACTAGTATGTAACCACTCTTCTACTTTTTTAGGCTCATTCATATTATGCGTTTGCTTCCAATAATCATGGAATAATTGAATGGCCATCGAACTAGCTACATCGCCAGCTCGATGACCTCCCATTCCATCTGCTACTACCGCTAAAATATTTCCATCTAAATTGTGAAAAACTCCTGCACTATCTTCATTATGTTGACGAACTTTCCCTTTATCCGATAGAAACACGGCTTTCATCTCGTCACCTCGTCTCTTCTTTGCGCTCCTTCGCACGCAACTGACCGCAGGCAGCATCAATATCGTGACCTTGTTCACGGCGAATTGTTACATTCACTCCACGATCTTTAAGCGTTTTTTCAAATAAGAAAATTTGCTCACGTGGTGTTCGTACGTAATCACGTTCTGGTACGTAGTTAACCGGAATTAAGTTCACATGACACTTTACACCTTTTAAGAGCGCAGCAAGTTCTTCAGCGTGCTCAACTTGGTCATTTTCTCCTCCAAATAGTCCATATTCAAATGTAATACGACGCCCTGTTCTATTTACATAGTATTTAATAGCTTCCATTAAATCAGGTAGCTTATAAGCACGGTTAATCGGCATTAATTTTGAACGTAATTCTGAATTTGGAGCATGCAATGAAATCGCAAAATTAATTTGTAACTCTTCTTCAGCAAACTTGTAAATTTTCGGAATAATACCACTCGTCGAAACTGTCATATGTCTTGCACCAATATGAAGTCCTTTTTCATGGTTAGTGATGCGTAAAAATCCCATTAAATTATCATAGTTATCAAATGGTTCTCCAATTCCCATAACAACAAGAGAACTTACACGTTCTTCCGTTTCATCAAGCGCGCGTTGCACTTCTACTACTTGCGCTACAATTTCTCCAGCTTCTAGGTTTCGTTTTAACCCGCCAAGTGTAGAAGCACAGAACGTACAGCCAATACGACAACCAACTTGTGTTGTTACACAAATAGAATTTCCGTATTCATGTCGCATTAATACCGTTTCAATAGAATATCCATCATATAACTGGAATAAGAATTTAATCGTTCCATCCGAAGACGTTTGTTTTACTAACGTGTTTAAAGTAGTAATATCAAAGGAATTCGACAATTTATCACGCAATCCTTTAGAAAGGTTTGACATATCCTCATAATTTTTTACACGTTTTTTATATAGCCAGTCAAAAATTTGTCCAGCACGGAACTTCGGTTCTCCTTGTTCCTTTAACCAATCTTGCATTTCATGAAGTTGTAAAGAGTAAATTGATGGTTTTTTCGTTTCTACATTTTTCTTTTGTTTTTTTACAGTCGTTTCCATGATGCTACACCTTCTTCCTTAAACAAGCAATATAAAAGCCATCCGTTGCAAAATAATGCGGTAAAATTTGTACTTGACCTTCATTAATATACGGACTTAATTTTTCTGGCATACGTTCTTTTATCGTAGTATCCCATTCAAATTCAGGATGTTCTTTTAAAAATTTATCTATTACTTGTTCATTTTCTATTTTCTCAATTGTGCACGTACTATAAACAAGACGACCGCCTTGTTTTAATAATGGTGCTATCTTTTCTAATATCGCAAGTTGAATCGTCGATAATCTTTCACTATCGCCTTTATCTTTTCCTAACTTAATATCAGGTTTACGTCTAATTACCCCAAATCCAGAACATGGTGCATCTACTAATATTTTATCAAAAGTTTCATTTGAAAAGTGCTCTTGCACTTTTCTAGCATCTAACGCTTTTGTTTCTACATTTTCTAGACCAAGTCGCTCTGCTTGTTGTTTAATTAAACGCACTTTATGCGCGTGTAAATCAAGAGACATTACTTTACCAGTTCCCTTTAAACGCTCAGCTATATGCGTAGTTTTACCACCAGGAGCAGCACAACTATCAAGAACTGTCTCTCCCTCATTCGGTTCTAAAGCACGTGCAACAAGCATAGAGCTTTCATCTTGAATAGAAAGGAACCCTTTTTTAAACGCTTCTGTATGCGCTACATTCCCTCTTTCAATTTGAATTGCATCATCTGACAAATCGCCAGACTTTGCTTCTATTCCTTCACTTGCCAACAACTCAATTGCTTCTTCTACCGTTACTTTATCAACGTTCACACGTGCTGTAGGTACTGGTGGTAACATGTTTACTTCACACATTTTCTCTGCTGTCTCTAAACCATATTCAGATGCCCAATCTTGTACTAACCAAACTGGGTGACTCGTTGCAATTGCAAGACGTTCCACTGGATCTTTGATTTCATCTAATGAAGGTACACCTTCTCGCTGAATTGAACGCAATACTCCGTTCACCATGCCTGAAATCCCTTTATGCCCACGACGCTTTGCTATTTCAACCGCTTCATGAATAGCCGCTCTTTCTGGCACTCGGTCCAAATATATCATTTGATATAAAGATAAGCGAAGCAATACTCTTACCCACGCCTCAACCTTCTTTTTTAAAAAAGGCTGTAAATAATAATCTAATGTGTCACGACGTTGAATCGTTCCATATACAATTTCAGTTAATAAACCAATATCTTTTCTATCAATTGCATTTTTTTCAATTAGATTATTTAAAAGTAAGTTACTATATGCACCACTTTTTTCTACTTGAATTAAACCATCAAGAGCTAATTCACGAACATTTTGTCTCATGCATTTTCTCCTAACTTCGTGCCAATTTCAGGTTTTGTCCCACGTAAAAATTGTGAACAACTCATACGCTTTTTACCCGACGGTTGCAATTCAGTAATTTTAACACCTGTTTCATTCCCTGTTGCAACAACAAATCCATCTTCTTCAAGACCAACTATTGTACCTGGTTCAGCTTTCGCTTCTAGAGAAACTTTCTCTCCCCACCATACTTTAACAACTTGTTCTGCTAAAGTCGTATATGCAACTGGCCATGGGTTCAATCCGCGAATGTGATTGTATACTTCTTCACCTGTTTTTGTCCAATCAATTTTCTCTTGCTCACGTTTTATATTATATGCGAATGTCACTTCATCTTCATTTTGTTTAATCGGTTCTAACTTACCTTGAATTAATAAAGGTACTGTTTTAGATAGAAGATGTGCACCGGCTTCACTTAACTTATCAAATAACGAGCCCGTCGTTTCACGCTCTTCAATTTCCACTTCTACTTGCGTTAAAATATCACCAGCGTCTAATTTTTCTACCATATACATAATTGTAATTCCTGTTTTTTCTTTACCTTCCATAATTGCATAATGAATCGGTGCACCACCGCGTAGTTCTGGAAGTAAAGAGGCATGGACATTAATACATCCGTACTTTGGCGCTTCTAAAATTTCGTTTGGTACAATCTGACCGAACGCAGCTGTTACAATTAAATCCGCCTCTAATGCTAATACTTTTTCATATTCGTCTTTTTCACGAATTTTCAGTGGTTGTAACACCGGAATACCATGTTTCTCCGCTTCAACTTTAACAGGTGTAGGTGTTAATACTTTTTTTCTACCTACCGGACGATCTGGTTGCGTCACAACACCTACTACATCATAGCCATCTTCGATAAGACGACGAAGCACCGGCACTGAAAAGTCCGGTGTTCCCATAAATACTACTTTAATCATTTAAAAACCGCTCCTTTTAACACCTATTCTAATTCGTTTTCTTCATAATATCTTGTCACTTTCGATGTAAATAGAACACCGTGTAAATGATCGATTTCATGTTGAATTGCACGCGCTAAAAATCCTTCCGCTTCTAATAAAAACACTTTACCTCGGCGATTCTGTGCTCTTACTTTAATATAATCTGCACGTTCCACTTCACCATAAAGTCCCGGGAAGCTTAAACAGCCTTCGGGACCTACTTGTTCACCACGTTTTTCTAATATTGATGGATTGATTAACTCGATTTTCCCAGTATCATCATCGACATCAACAACTGCTACTTGCAAGCTTACCCCTACTTGAGGTGCAGCTAAACCGACTCCGTCCGCCATTAACATTGTTTCATGCATATCTTTCAACAATTTCACTAACTTTTTATCAAAGTTAATTACTCTTTCACATGGTGTTTCTAACACTTCATTTGGATGCTTTACTATTTCTAAAACTGCCATATTTCCCTCCGCTACATTAACATTGTTGGATTAAAATCAATTGAGATTTGTAGCTCTTTTTGCATTTCTGCTTGATAATGTTCATTTACCATTTTGAGCACGTTCTTTAAGTTTGGTTCCCGTTTGTATTTTATCATGCATTGGTAACGATATCTATCTTTTATCCTTGGAATTGCTGAAGCAACTGGCCCTAACACCATCGTTTGCTGCGAACAATGCATTCGTAAATGACCGACAATTTTTTCCGTCACTTGCACTGCCTTTAATAATTCTGGATGAGATACCGTTACAAGTACAACATAGTAATAAGGTGGATATTGTCTTGTTCGTCTCATTTGCATTTCTTGGTCAAAAAACACATCATATTGCTGGTTCTTTGCTAACTCTATACTATAATGTTCTGGCGTATACGTTTGAATTACAACTTCCCCTGGCAATTCATGTCTACCTGCCCGTCCACTTACTTGCGTCAATAATTGATATGTTTTTTCACTCGCCCGAAAATCAGGTAAGTGAAGCATCGTATCTGCAGTTAAAACACCAACGAGCGTTACTTTCGGAAAATCAAGTCCTTTGGCGATCATTTGTGTCCCGAGTAATATATCTGCTTTCTCTTCACCAAATGCCTTTAATAACTTCTCATGCATTCCTTTGCGACTTGTCGTATCTACGTCCATTCGAATGACTCGCGCTTCTGGAAATAGTTTTGTAATTTCTTCTTCTACTTTTTGTGTGCCTGTACCAAAGAAACGAATATATGTACTTTGACAAGCTGGACACGCAGTTGGCATATTCTCCTCATAACTGCAATAATGACATTTTAAACGATGGTTCATTTTATGATACGTCAGCGAAATATCACAATGTGGACATTGTACAACATACCCGCAATCACGACACATCACAAATGTTGAATGACCTCTCCTATTTAAAAAGAGAACCATTTGTTCTTTCTTTTCTAGTCGATCTGCTATTTTTTCATGCAACGCCTTCGAAAACATCGATCGATTCCCGTCGCGAAGTTCTTCACGCATGTCAACAATTTCTACTGTTGGTAAAGCTTGTTCGTTCATACGTTTTTCCATCGTTAATAGTTCATAAACACCTTTTGTCGCTCTTGCAAATGATTCAAGTGTAGGCGTTGCACTTCCAAGAACGATTGGACATTTATGATATTGCCCTCTCCACACCGCTACATCTCTTGCATGATACTTCGGGTTATCTTCTTGCTTATAACTCGATTCATGCTCTTCATCAATAATAATAATCCCTAAATTTTCAAAAGGAGCAAAAATAGCTGAACGGGCACCAACTACCACTTTCACTTCTTTTCTTAAAATCTTACGCCATTCATCATATTTTTCACCAACAGACAGTGCACTATGAAGAACCGCTACTTGCGAGCCAAATCTACCTTTAAAACGATCTACCATTTGAGGCGTTAGCGCAATTTCAGGAACGAGTACAATAGCTTCTTTTTCCTTCTTCAGCACCGCTGCTATAGATTGTAAATATACTTCTGTCTTTCCGCTTCCTGTAACACCATATAGTAAAAATGGATTGTAAGTTTCATTTGTAATTGATGATAAAATAGGTGTAATAACTTGCTTTTGTTCCTCTGTAAGTGGAAATGGTTTCGTTTGTTCAAAATCATCATCGTCATACGGATTCCGGTATACTTCCACATATTTTTCTGAGATTAGCCCCTTTTTAACAAGTGATTTTATTGGAGCATCTGTTATTTGTAGCTCTTCTGTTAACAATTTCAACGGTACACTTTTATAATTTTCCACAAAATAATAAAGTACATCTTGTTGTTTTTTACTTTTCAATTCAAATGCAGCTAATTCTAATTTATCTTCCGGCAACTCTGGCTGAACGACTCTTTGTTTCTTCTTCTGCACTTTATCTTTCACTTGATATACGACTTCCATCGTACCATTTTTAATTTCTTGTTGAATAGCGCGGTATAAATGTGGCTGCGCCTCAATAACTTCCCAATTGATTGCTTCCTTATCCTGAAATAAATACAGTATTGCAGGTGCTACTTCTTCTTGTTTACGAAGTTGTAGACGCTTTTTATACGTTGCTTTTATCGCTGTCGGAAGCATGACTTGAAATGCTGAAATCATATAACATAACGTTTCACTTGTAAGCCAATATCCAAGCTTTAATAATTCATCATTTAAAACCGGTGTTACATCTAATATTTCATGGATTGTCTTTAATTTCTTACTTTCCACGTCAACCGAATCTTTAATCTCAATAATAAAACCTTGCAATTTTCTTGGACCAAATGGAACTACTACACGCATTCCTGTCTGTACAATATCTTCCCATTTTCTAGGGATAATGTAATCAAACGGTCTATCTGTCTGACGGGCAGGTACATCAACAATTACACTTGCAAATTTCATAAACGATCATCTTCTAACATCATTTCAATTTGCTTTAATATTTCGCGAGCTACCTCTTTCTTCGTTAAAAGTGGCAACTCAATAACTTTTCCATCTTTTCTATACATTGTTACAATGTTCGTATCTGTGCCAAATCCAGCTCCTTGCGCTTTTACATCATTCGCAACAATCATATTCGCATTTTTCTCACGTAACTTTTTCGTTGCGTATTCCTCTACGTTTGTCGTTTCAGCAGCAAAACCGATAAGTAACTGTTTACCCTTCTTCTCACCTAGCGTTTTTAAAATATCTACCGTTCTCTCTAATTCAATTACAGCATCATCATTCTGCTTTTTCATTTTATTATCATGAACATATTTCGGGCGATAATCTGCAACAGCTGCTGTTTTGATGACAACATCTACATTTTGATAATGTTGAAGGACTGCTTCTAACATATCCTGCGCTGAATCCACTTGTATCGTTGTTACATGTAGTGGCGGATTTAATGCCGTCGGCCCCGAAACAAGTATGACATCAGCCCCTAAGTTCGCTGCTACTTCTGCAATCGCATACCCCATTTTTCCAGAAGAAAAATTCGTCATAAAACGAACTGGATCAATCTTTTCACGCGTCGGGCCAGCAGTTATTAACATTTTCTTACCTTGTAGTGGTTTTTGTTCCGTGAATGCTTCTTCTAACCGCGCAATAATTGCTTCAGGTTCCTCTAGTCTTCCCTTCGCTACATAACCACACGCTAAAAAGCCTTCCCCAGGCTCAATAAATGTATATCCTAACGTTTTTAACGTCATCATATTTTTTTGAACAATTTTATTTTCGTACATATGCACATTCATAGCAGGTGCAATCCATACTGGAGCTGTAGTAGCTAATAAAGTAGTTGTAATCATATCATCCGCAATACCACCAGCTAACTTCCCGATACAATTGGCTGTAGCAGGTGCAACAAGTACTACATCTGCCCAATCTGCTAAATCGATATGAGCAATAACAGCTGAGTCTTTCTCATCGAATGTATCTGTATATACATCATGACGAGAAAGTGCTTGGAATGTAAGAGGCGTAACAAATTTTATTGCCGACTCACTCATGATCACCTTTACAATAGCACCAGCTTGTGTCAATTTACTAGTTAACGCAGCCGCTTTAAAGACCGCAATGCCTCCTGTTACACATAGGAGTATCTTTTTCCCTTTTAGCATATGGCTCGTCCTCTTTCTTTTTCAAACTTATAATACTGAAACAGGTTTCTCAGCTCTTCAGTACCAATATTTCATCCTATCGTAAAAAAATAACAACCTACTTGTAAATAGGTTGTTACCGTTACATAGAAAATTATAAAGTCTATGTTTTAATTTGTCGAAAATAATATCTTAATCAATTATTTTGCCTTCGCTTGGTACATATTTTAACACTTCTACATCGATTTCTTCTAATGCTTTACCTACACATTTATGAGAAACAGGCTGTTCAATAACACAGTTGTTAGCAAGTTGCATTTCACGTGCACGCTTTGCAGCTACTGTTACAAGTGTATATTTAGAATCGATTTTTGTTAATAATGAATCAATTGATGGATTTAACATAATTATAGACCCTCCGTCATTTCTTTATAATATTTTGCTACTCTTTCGCGGCGGCAATGTTCACCAACCACAATTGCTTTAATTCTATCACAAGCTAATTCAACTTGATCATTTTCTACAACATAGTCGTAAGCGTCCATCATTTCGATTTCTTCTTTCGCTACAGTTAAGCGATTTTCAATAACATCTTCAGTTTCTGTACCACGGCCGACAATTCGGTTTTTTAGCTCAGATAAACTTGGGGGTGCTAAGAAAATAAATACACCTTCTGGGAAAGCTTTCTTAACTTGAATTGCTCCTTGCACTTCAATTTCTAAGAATACATCTTTTCCTTCTTGTAATGTTTTTTCAACATAGTCAATCGGTGTTCCGTAATAATTACCTACGAACTCAGCCCACTCAAGTAATTTTTCATTACGAATCATTTCCTCAAATTCTTCTCTCTCTTTAAAGAAATAATCCACACCATCTACTTCACCTTCACGCGGCTTACGTGTCGTTACTGAAATAGAGTATTGAAAACGTGTATCCTCATGGCTAAACAGCTCTTTTCGAACCGTTCCTTTACCAACCCCAGAAGGTCCTGAAAGTACGATGAGCAATCCTCTTCTACTTCTCATAAATATGTAAAACCTACCCTTCCTCACTTAAATCTTCTTTATTATTCAAACGATGTGCAATCGTCTCTGGCTGAATTGGACTTAATACAACATGCCCATCATCCATAACAATAACCGCCCTTGTTTTTCTCCCATACGTAGCATCTAGTAAAGCATTATGTTCACGTGCTTCCTGTACTGTTCGTTTAATAGGAGCTGACTCCGGACTTACAATAGCAATAATTCGATGAGCAGATACAATATTTCCGTATCCAATATTTAAAAACCGCATGGCCATAGTTTGCGCCTCCTAGTAAGTCTATCCGATTTCTCCACCACGTATAACTTTATATATTTTTTGAAAGCTACTCAATATTTTGTACTTGTTCACGAATTTTTTCAAGGTTATTTTTCATTTCTACAACATATTTTGAAATTGTTAAGTCATTTGCCTTCGAACCAATCGTATTAATTTCTCGATGCATCTCTTGCACGATGAAGTCCATTTTTCTTCCAACAGGCTCTTCAATCTGCAGTGTTTCACGAAATTGTTCTAAATGACTTTGTAAACGAACTAACTCTTCATGAATATCACAACGCTCTGCAAACATCGCGACTTCTGTTAGCAATCTTTGTTCGTCTAGATCTTGATTATGTAATTCCTTTAAGCGATTTTCTAATCGTTCACGATATTTTTGTGTAACAATCGGTGCATGTGGAATAATTGCATTTACACAATTGTGAATCTCTTGTAAACGATACGACATATCTTTATGTAATCGTTCTCCTTCGCCATCTCTCATCGTTTTCAACATATGAGCAGCTTGGCGAACAGCCTCATATAAACTATTCTCAAATTGTTCATTTACGTTTTCTATTTCTTCAATTGCCGTTACTTCTGGCATTGCCATTAATTGCCCAAGTGTAATAGAATCTTGCAATTGAAATTTTCCTTTTATATCTTCCATCATCGATTGGTACTGCTTGAGAAGCGACCAATTCACACTTAATTTTCTTTCAACAAGCCCTTCACCCGTTATACTAATAGACACTTCAATGCGCCCACGTCGAACTTGCTGTGCGATTATTTTACGAATTTTGTCTTCAAATACCATCATTTGCTTCGGAAGTCGAATACTCATCTCAAGAAAACGGTGGTTCACCGATTTCATTTCTACTGTAATCTGAAAAGTATCACTTTCTACTTTCGACCTTCCAAACCCTGTCATACTAGAAATCATTTTTATCACATCCAAGCCATGAAATAACTCAATGAAAAAGGTAATAGAGACAAGGCTCTACTACCTTCTGTAAATTATATCACATTTTCATATCATTGACTATTTCAAGTTTAATCCCTTCTTATATAAAAGTGGCTTTTTCTCCTTACCTTTTTTCCTTGTTAATAAAGAACCTACTAATAAGAAAGTCGGAATTGATGACAAACCTCCAATTAACAACCAATCTCTTGCTTGTATTGGCATTGTACTAAAAATTGGTTGTAACGGTGGATAATAAATAACAACGAGCATTAACAACAATGAAATGATAACAGCCCCTACTAAATACACGTTCCCAAATGGATTGCGATGAAAGACAGAATGTTCACTTCGGCAATCAAACACATGAATAAGTTGCGCAAGTACCAAAGTCGCAAATGCTACTGTCTGTGCATATTTCAGTTCATTCGGATGTTGATTATATGCGATAATAAACGCTACTAACGTCACTGCTCCAATGAGGAACCCTCGACTTATAATTTTCCAGGCAAGCCCTCTGGCGAATACCCCCTCTTTCGGATGCCGCGGCGTTCTCTTCATCACATCTCCTTCCGCCTTATCCAAACCTAATGCCATCGCTGGTAAACCGTCGGTAACTAAGTTCACCCATAATATTTGAATTGGAACCATCGGCAATGGCAGTGCCAGTAACATCGCAAATAACATAACTAAAATTTCGCCGACGTTTGATGCTAACAAATATCGAATAAACTTTCGAATATTTTCGTATATGTTTCTACCTTCTTTAATCGCTGATTTAATCGTCGCAAAGTTATCATCTAACAATACAAGCGAAGAAGCTTCTTTCGCAACGTCTGTTCCTGTAATACCCATCGCTATCCCAATATCCGCTGTTTTTATAGCTGGTGCATCGTTTACTCCATCTCCTGTCATCGCTACTATATGCCCTTTATTTTGCAATGATTTAACAATTTTTAATTTATGTTCTGGTGATACACGAGCAAATACGTAAGTATCTTCTACAACATTTTCTAGTTCCTCTATATCCATATTTGCTAGCTCAACACCTTCCACCACACGACCTCCTGGTGGTAAAACCCCTAATTGTTCCGCAATCGCCATCGCTGTTACTTTATGATCTCCTGTAATCATCACTGTTCGAATACCAGCTTCTTTACACTCTTTTACCGCCTGCGCTACCTCTGGTCTTGGCGGATCGATCATACCTTGTATCCCGATTAACATAAAATCTTTTTCAACATCTCTCTCATGTTCAGTGGAATCTGTTACTTTTAATGGCTTAAATGCAACCGCAATTGTTCGAAGCGCTTGGCTACCTAAACTATGAATAGCCGCCTGTACTTCTTTTCTATATAACTCACTCATCGGTTGCTGCTTATCACCCCATAAGATTGTTTGGCTCATTTGCAGGAGGACGTCTGGAGCTCCTTTCGTAACAACAAACTTTTTCCCATCTCGATCACGGACAATAACACTCATCATCTTTCGAGTCGAATCAAATGGGAACTCACGAATAATCTCGAACTTCCCTTTCAGTGCATCACGTGTTATTCCCGCTTTCATTGCTGCAGCTACAAGTGCTCCCTCTGTTGGATCCCCATCTAATACATACGCCTTTTTCTTTTGAATAATATTCGCATTGTTACATAGTGAACCGAATGTAAGTAGCTGATAAAGCGCTTTTGTCTTAGCTGGATTAACTTCTATTTCACCTTTCATAAAAGATCCATTAGGTTCATATCCTTGACCAGTCACTTTCCACAACTCTCCACCTGACCACATATGTGTTACCATCATTTTGTTTTGTGTCATTGTTCCTGTTTTATCAGAACAAATTACAGAAGCACAACCTAATGTTTCTACAGCTGGTAACTTTCTTACAATTGCTCTCTTTTTTATCATACGCTGTACACCAAGTGATAAAGCTACTGTAACGATTGCGGGCAATCCTTCTGGAATAGCAGCAACAGCTAAGGATACACCTGCTAAAAACATATGGTATACTTCATTCCCTTGATACACACCTGCTAATACAACGAGTGCTGTCAAAATAAGAGCTACAATAATTAATATTTTCCCGAGTTGCTCTAATCTTCTTTGCAGTGGTGTTTCCATTTGCTCTGCATTTTGCAACATATTTGCAATTTGGCCCATTGCGGTATTCATACCAGTCGCTACAACGACTCCTGTTCCAGATCCTCGCGTAATCATCGTACCCATAAAAGCCATATTTTTTTGATCACCAATTGAAACATCTTGCCCTTGCAATGCTTCTATCTTCTTTTGTACAGGTACTGACTCTCCTGTCAGGGCAGACTCTTCGATATATAAACTCGATGCCTCAACGAGACGGACGTCAGCCCCAATACGATCACCACTGGAAAATTTAATAACATCACCTAAAACAAGTGCTTTAGATGGTGCCTTTACCCACTTTCCATTCCTCATTACCGTAACTTGTGGGGCGGCTAGTTCTTTTAAAGCTTCCAATGATTTTTCAGCCTTTCTTTCTTGAAAAAAACCTAGAATACCATTGATAATGACAATGGCAACAATAGCTATAGAATCAATATATTCACCTAAAAATGCAGAAACAATTGTTGCTCCAAATAAAACAAGTACCATAAAATCTTTAAATTGTGCTAAAAATACCATTAGTGCAGAAGGCCTTTTTGCTTCTTCTAATTCATTTGTACCAAATTTCTTAATTCGCCCTTCTGCTTCTTTCTCTGTTAGTCCAACTTTTACATTCGTATTCGTTCTTTCTTCCACTTCATGTGCCCGCATTCCATACCAGTTCATCCTGCCATCGACCTCCTGATTCCAGACATACTCTATTGAAAGCTTATTCAGCCTCGTCCAAAAAAATGCTATAATTAACTTTTAGTTAGAAAGGAGTGTTCATTTATGGCATTCGATGGATTATTTACAAGAGCAATTACACATGAAATTGCAAATTCTCTTTACACAGGAAGAATTTCCAAAATATATCAACCTTCAAAATACGAGATTTTATTACATATTCGAGCAAACGGAAAGAACCAAAAACTAATTCTTTCGTCTCACCCTACATATGCGCGTATGCACTTAACGAATCAAAACTACGATTCACCAGCAATACCGCCGATGTTTTGTATGCTTCTTCGTAAACATTTAGAAGGCGGATTTATTGAAAAAATTGAACAAATTGACTTAGAACGTATTATTCAAATTACAGTTCGCAGTCGGAATGAAATCGGAGACGAATCATTAAAAACATTAGTAATCGAAATAATGGGACGACACAGTAACATTATCTTAGTAGATACGAAAACAAATGTTATTTTAGATAGCTTAAAACACATATCTTTAGCGGTAAACCGCCATCGTACTGTATATGCTGGAGCTGGATATGTTGCCCCTCCAGCACAACATAAGGTTAATCCGCTTCTTATCGAAACAGCAGCTGATTTTATTAGACCGCTAGACTTTTTATCCGGAAACATGGACAAACAACTTGTCGGAGCATTTATGGGAATTTCCCCATTATTCGCAAAAGAAGTTGTAAAAAAAGCAGGTATGGCAAATGAAAAAGCATTATCTGAAGCGTTTTTCTCCATACAAAAACCATTACTAACTCATACATATTCACCAACAATGATTACTGCAAACGGAAAAGAATTCTTTTATCTTTTCCCTCTTACACACTTGCAAGGAGAAGAAAAAACATTCTCATCTGTTAGTGAATTGTTAGACCGTTTCTTTTTCGGAAAAGCGGAGCGAGACCGTGTAAAACAACAAGCTCATGATTTAGAACGCTTTATGCAAAACGAAAAAAACAAAAATGAGAAAAAACTTATTAAACTTGAAAAAACATTACAAGATGCTGGAAAAGCAGATAAATATCAACTATTTGGAGAGCTACTTACAGCCAATATGTACGCTTTGAAAAAAGGCGATAAAGATATTGAGGTCGTTAATTATTACGATGAAAATGGCGGTACTGTAAAAATCACATTAGATCCGTTAAAAACACCGTCTGACAATGCACAACGCTATTTCCAAAAATACCAAAAAGCAAAAAATTCAGTTGTTATGGTAGAAGAACAAATCGAAAAAACCAATGAAGAAATTCTTTATTTTGATAGCTTACTTCAACAAATGGAAGCTGCTTCTTCAAAAGATATTGAAGAAATTCGTGAGGAATTAGCCGAAGAAGGATATGTGCGTAATCGTAAGACGAAAAATGCAAAGAAAAAGCCTACAAAACCAGTATTAGATAAATATGTAGCTAGTGACGGTACAGAGATTTTCGTTGGTAAAAACAATAAGCAAAATGATTATTTAACAACGAAATTTGCCCGTCGGGATGAAATTTGGTTACATACGAAAGACATACCTGGTTCTCACGTTGTCATTCGTTCTTTAGAACCTGCTGAAGAAACTTTACTAGAAGCTGCAAAAATTGCCGCTTATTACAGTAAAGCAAAAGAGTCTAGCTCTGTACCTGTTGATTTTACAAAAATACGCCATGTGAAAAAACCGAGTGGTGCAAAGCTTGGATTCGTTACGTATGATAACCAACAAACAGTATATGTAACACCAGATGCTGACATCGTAATGAAATTAAAAGCGTAAATATAAAAAATGCGTTGCTAGATAGCAACGCATTTTTTATATTCATTCACATTCGTTCCTATATCCGTTAACTAATTCACACTATCTTTCTTTTGTCATTTTATATATTGTCAAAAAGATTGACAGTGTCATTACGCATTTGTATAAATTTTTTTACAGTATGTATATAAAGTTCAACTCAAGTCAATGTTTTTATCCCCTACTAATTGCAATCTGAATTTTATTAACGGCACGCCTCCCACAAAATAGCTGGATAATCGTTTATTTTCCCTAATATATATTTTGGCACGCTATTTGCTTTATTCAATACTGTGAAAAGGAGGAATTAACGTGACTTTAAAAATTGATAAAATCCAAAATCAACTACATCATTATGGACTTGACGGATTACTTATTACAAAAAAAGAAAATCGCCAATATGCAACAGGCTTTACAGGTAGTGCTGGTGTCGTCTTACTCTCTGCAGATCAAGCTGTTTTCATAACTGATTTTCGCTATGTAGATCAAGCCAAAGTACAAATAAAAGACGCGGAAATCATTATGCATAAAGGGAATTTGGAAGAAGAAGTTGCCAATCAAGTATCCAGATTAAACATTCAAAAACTTGGAATTGAAGAAAATAACATGACATTGCAACAATATAAAAACTTACAAAAATACGTACATGCGGAAATGATTCAAGTGTGCGAAATTATCGAAAATATTCGTATTATTAAAGACACGCCTGAAATAGAAACAATGAAAATTGCAGCTACTATTGCTGACGAAGCATTTCACCACATCCTTACCTTTCTAAAACCAGGAATAAGTGAAACTGATGTACGAGATGAGTTAGAATTTTTCATGCGAAAAAAAGGAGCTACATCTTCATCATTCCAAATCATTGTAGCTTCTGGCGTTCGTTCTTCTCTTCCTCATGGCGTTGCATCAAATAAAATAATTGAACGAGGCGATATCGTTACATTAGACTTCGGTGCACTTTACGACGGATATTGTTCCGATATAACACGTACTGTAGCGATCGGAGAACCGTCAGAAGAATTCAAAAAAATATACAATGTTGTACGAGAAGCATTAAAACGTGGAACTGAAGCAATTAAGCCTGGAGAAACTGCGAAAAGTATCGATGATGTAACGAGAGATTACATCACAGAACATGGATACGGTCAATACTTTGGCCACTCTACCGGGCACGGTCTTGGGTTAGAAATACATGAACCGCTTCGCCTATCCCAAGAAAGTAAGGCAACTTTACAAGAAGGTATGGTTGTTACAGTTGAGCCGGGCATTTACATACCAAACTGGGGCGGTTGTAGAATTGAAGACGATATCGTCATTACAAAAGAAGGCTATGAAGTTATTACAAAATCAAATAGAGAACTAATTGTTATCCCTTGTTAAAATCATGGCCCTTTTTAAAAGGAGTTTTTCTCTACACATAGAATTCCTTCTCTGGAGTATTCGTTTAAAGAGGGGGAATTTAAATTGAATTTTGTAATCGATAAGATAGATGGTTTACAGCTTGAATTTTCAAAACTTGTTTCCATGATGAATTACGCCCGTTACACAACGATGCAAGCAGTGGAAGGTTTAACAATTGATGAACTTGATTATTTATATGACGAAGAAGCAAATTCAATTGGCATGCTATTATATCACATGGCTGCTATTGAATTTTATTACCAAATTCATACCTTTAAGGATCGTGAACCGACAGATGCCGAATTAGAACGTTGGTTACCTGCTGTAGAGTTAGGGGCTATTGGACGAGAAAAAATAAAAGGAAACTCCATCGAATTTTACATCCATACATTACAAGAAGTACGCTCTAAAACAATTGAAACTTTTCAATCCTTACCTGAGGAATGGTTATTTAAAACGACAGACTTTTGGCATGACAAACCAGCAAATAACTACTTTAAATGGTTCCACGTATTTGAAGATGAAATTAACCATCGTGGACAAATTCGTTTAATAAAAAAGATGCAAAAAGCTCATTCAGTAAAATAAGAAAGTGCCACCTTATCCGGTGGCACTTTCTTTTATTCATTTACAAATATTTTCCTGTTTGCTTTTTTAGCAATAGCTGTTACCACTATTAAAATGAATAGTAAGTATAACCATTTTGCAACAAGTAACCACCCTTGAAAAATTGCTATGTCATTCATTTGTTCATAACCTTTTTTTAGCAAGAACGGAATTGTACTAATTATAATAACAAACTCAATGCTATAAATAATTTTCTTTTTCCGACTATACGTTTTCCACTCTTTCCAGCGGTACAAAGGAGCAAAAATGAATATGCCTATACATAATATAAATGGTGTCCATTCACTTTTTAAAAATTGTGCTG
Organism: Bacillus cereus group sp. N11; assembly: GCF_016483605.1. NCBI lineage: Bacteria > Bacillati > Bacillota > Bacilli > Caryophanales > Bacillaceae > Bacillus > Bacillus cereus group sp. N11. The sequence goes on along the minus strand of NZ_JAEHBN010000010.1, from coordinate 143,349 downwards.
AAATGATAGATACTATTAAACAACCGAGCACACCATAATACCCTACTTTCTCTCTCATTCGTACTACCCCCATTCTATTCGCTCTTTACTATATAACTCCCTATTCTTATCATGACTCTTAGGAAAATAACGACTACAATTACAAAATAAAGACCTTTCGCAGACGACATCCATTGTTGAAAAATAGACATTTGCTCCATTTGCTTCTGACCTTCTATTAAAATAAAACCTACTACAAATGAACTAACAACAATGATATCTATCATAATTCCAATACTTTTCTTACTATGCTGTTTCATGTCATCCCAGCGAGATAAAAGCAAAAACACAAACCCGAGAACAGGCATAATACTTATCCATTCATTGTTTGTAAATAGATCTAAAATAATTAATAGACTACAAGAAATGATAAAGTGAAACTTTAATCCGTGGGGGTGTCCCCCACGGATTATTAGTTGAACCAATCGGGCTTTTACGGGCAGTTGATTTCCTCCCTAACTCCCTCGCATTCGCCAACTTTTAAAGTGGGAATCTTACTGCCCGTTAATGCGGGATAAATCCCCAAAAACCAACTTTTTTTGCGCATACGCCCTCCTCTAATTCCATTTTTAGGATTAATTGTATTGTAAAATCCATTTTATACCCTTACCATTACAGTACATGAAATTTTATTTTTTCCCTATACTCACATACATTCACCGCTTTCATACAATGAACTACACGAACGCCTAAAGGATGTGAATGTTGTGGGAGTTGAATTAACGCTTTTACATGCTCTCTATATTCTTTGTTTACTCACTATTATTACCTTTTTTATTTTTAGAAAAGATACAACGATTATTTGTATCATTTTTATCTTTTTATTAGCATTAACCGCTACAAGTTCTATCCCTCTTGCCGTTAGCAGTATTTTTCAAAGTTTTATTTATGCCATAACTGAACTATTACCAACTATATTGATCATCTCCATTATCGTATCGATGAGTAACCTACTCGTTCATACTGGCATAAATGATACGATGATTTCACCATTTACAAAGATGATTCGTACACCTACACTTGCCTACTGGATTATCGGCCTTTTAATGATGACAATTTCTTTCTTCTTTTGGCCTTCCCCAGCTGTCGCGTTAATGGGGGCTATTTTATTACCCGTCGCTGTACGCGTCGGCCTGCCACCAATTGGTGTTTCAATTGCTATGAACTTATTTGGACACGGAATTGCTTTATCCGGCGACTTCGTTATTCAAGGTGCCCCGAAATTAACAGCGGATGCAGCTGGTTTACCAGTTTCTAGCGTCGTATCTGCAAGTGTCCCCCTCGTTATCGTTATGGGCGTTGTTACAACTTCTGTTGCTTTTTTCTTCTTACGAAAAGAATTTCATACAGGCTTATCGTTGCAAGACTCTTCTTCAGCAACTGAACCATCCAAAACTATCATTTTATTATCTCCTCACATAAAGAAATGGCTCGCCATATGTATCCCTATCGTATATATCATTGATATCCTTTGCATGATTCAATTTAAACTACAAGGAAGCGATGCAACAGCACTTATTGGCGGGACGACTGTTATTATGATTATCATTATTGCTCTCATCGCCTACAAAGGAAATGGCCTGAATAAAACGACCGATTATTTTATAGAAGGGCTCCAATTTGGATTTAAAATCTTTGGTCCAGTTATCCCAATTGCTGCACTTTTTTATTTAGGGGATAGCGGATTTGTAAAAATTATCGGGGACTATTTACCGAAAGGTTCACACGGAATCATTAACGACTTAGGAATCGCCTTATCTCAAACTGTTCCTTTAAACCAATATGTATCAGCGGGAACACTAACTATCGTTGGTGTCATAACAGGGTTAGATGGATCTGGCTTTTCCGGTATATCACTTGCTGGTTCGATTGCCAATCTTTTCGGCACAGCACTGGGGAATGGAACAGCTACATTAACAGCACTTGGGCAAATTGCTGCAATCTGGACCGGAGGCGGGACTTTAATTCCTTGGGCGCTTATTCCTGCCGCTGCCATTTGTAAAGTAGATCCATTTGAACTTGCACGCCGAAACTTTTTACCAGTTATAATTGGCTTAATTGTCACCACAATCGTTGCGATGTTTATTCTATAAAGTAAGCAGGTGTTCTCTTGCTTACTTTTTTATTGTGAAATCAATCATTTATTACGGACTTTCAAAAGGGATTATGTATATGTTAGCGAAGTTATATTAGGAGAGTATTTATTTCAAAACGTTTACGAGAAACAGATTACTTCCATTCGAAAAGGGGACATAACTATGAATGAATTGATTTTTGTCTTATTAATTTGTCCATTACTTATCTTTATCGTTTCTGTTATTGGAACCCGCAAGACGCAAACATATTACGTAATGCCGATTGTAACGTTTGCTAGTTTTTTAATACTAGGTGTCATCGCTTTTACTCCAAAATTTTTCTTTTGGATTGGCATGTATAGCATTTTCTCATTTATTGTTTCTTATATGACTCTCTTGTTTGTGAAAGGATATGAATTTGTAGAAAGCACTAAGTAGTTAGTAGTAAGGGGCTTTGATATTGATGGGAATTTGCTTGAATTTATATAAAAAGACGACCGCGTTCCCCCGCAGTCGTCTTTTTTCATATTACGCTGTGATCCAAGCTTCGTTAGCTGGATTTTTACGCCACTCTTGTAATTTTTTCGTTTCAGCTTGTCCGATCATACCTTTTTCTGCTGCTACTTCAGTTAATGCACTGTAGTCGCTTAAAGAGTATGATGCTACGTTAGCTGCTTCTAGTTTTTCTTTTCCTGCTTCTAACTCGTATGTGAAGATTGATACGATTCCTAATACTTCACAGCCTGCTTCGCGAAGTGCTTCTACACATGTAATTGCACTACCACCAGTTGAAATTAAGTCTTCTACTACTACAACTTTTTGACCTTTTTCAGCTTTTCCTTCAATTTGATTCCCTTTACCGTGGCCTTTTGCTTTACTACGTACGTAGCACATTGGTAAATTCATACGATCGCTTACCCATGCAGCGTGCGCAATACCAGCAGTTGCTGTTCCTGCAATAACTTCTACAGTTGGGAAGTGCTCTTTAATTAACTCTTCTAATCCAGCTGCAATCGCTTGACGTACTTTTGGATAAGATAAAGTTAAACGGTTATCACAATAAATTGGTGATTTCATACCTGAAGACCAAGTGAATGGATCATTCGGTTGTAAAAATACTGCTCCAATTTCTAATAAATGCGATGCGATTTCTTTTTTCATACTGTTACACCTTCCCACTGTTGTTTTACTGTTTTATACGCTTCAAGCGGATTTTCTGCTTTTGTAATACTACGTCCAACTACGATGTAGCTTGAGCCAAGTTCCCTCGCACGTTTCGGTGTTGCTACGCGCACCTGATCATTCACATCATCGCTTGCAAGACGGATCCCCGGTGTTACTGTTACAAATTCATTCCCGCATACTTCACGTAATTTTGGAACTTCAAGCGTTGAGCAAACAACGCCATCAAGTCCACTTTCTTTCGTTAATTTTGCATAATGAGCAACCGCTTCTTCTAACGTTTTCTCAATGCCGATCTCTTTTTTCATCATAGCTTCCGAAGTGCTTGTTAGTTGTGTAACTGCAATACAAATCGGTCTCTCTTTTCCTTCTTGCTTACCTTCCTCTAATCCCTCAATCGCAGCTTTCATCATACTGCTTCCCCCAGCAGCATGAACATTTACCATATCAACATCTAGACTAGCTAGGCTACGCATAGCGCTTTTTACTGTATTCGGAATATCATGAAGTTTTAAATCTAGAAAGATTTTATGTCCTTTTTCTTTTAAGTACGTAATAATCGCAGGGCCTTCTTTGTAAAATAACTCCATACCAACTTTGACAAATAACTCTTCCCCTTCAAAGTGGCGCAAGAATTGTTCTACATCTTGTTTCCCCGGAAAATCTAGTGCAACGATTAACGACTGTGACATGTTTGCTTCCAGCTCCTTCCTTGACATTCCGAAATGTGATCAAATCCTAATTCATCTAGTAATGCTGGTAACTCTTCAATAATTGTCGGACATACGAACGGATCTATGAAGTTTGCTGTACCTACTGCAACTGCGCTTGCACCAGCGTAGAAGAACTCAATTACATCTTCTGCTGACTCAATACCACCCATTCCGATAATTGGAATGTTAACCGCTTGGCTTACTTCATGTACCATACGAATTGCTACTGGCTTAATCGCAGGACCTGATAGTCCGCCCGTACGGTTTGCTAAAATTGGTTGAGCTGTTTTTAAATCTAGACGCATACCAAGCAATGTATTAATCATCGTTAAACCATCTGCACCTGCATTTTCAATCGCTTTTGCAATTTCCACAATGTTTGCCACGTTCGGTGACAATTTCACGTATACAGGTACTTCAGAAACCTCTTTTACTCGCTTCGTTAAATCAGCAGCAATTTCAGGATTTGTACCAAAAGCGATACCACCTGTTTTTACGTTCGGACAAGAAATATTTAATTCTAGTGCATGGACATTAGGCGCTTTAGAAATTTCCTTTGCAACTGCTACGTAATCCTCAGCTTGTGAGCCCGCAACATTCGCAATGATTGGAAGATCAAATTGTTCTAACCATGGTAATTCAGAATTCATTACTTTTTCTAAACCTGGGTTTTGAAGTCCGATTGCATTTAACATGCCGCCTGGTGTTTCAGCAACACGAGGCGTCGGATTTCCATAACGTGGTTGTTCTGTCGTCGCTTTAATCATGATTGATCCTAGTACACTTAAATCGTAAAACTGTGCATATTCACGACCAAATCCAAAGCATCCAGATGCCGGTATAATTGGATTTTTTAATGACAATCCTGGTAATTCAACTTGCAATCTGTTCATAGTACAACCTCCCCAATTGGAAATACCGGTCCGTCGCTACACACCTTCTTGTAAGAATGTCCACTTGGATCTTCTTGTAAGTGGCATACACATGCGAAACAAGCTCCAATACCACAACCCATACGTTCTTCTAATGAAATATAGGCTTTTTTCTCTTTGTAACGTCCCTCTAATGCACGAAGCATCGCTAACGGGCCACATGAATAAAGAATGTCAAAGTCGATTCCGTAATTATCAATTACATCTGTAACAAATCCCTTTGTACCGTGTGTGCCGTCTACTGTTGCAACGTACGTATCACCAAGTTCTGCAAATTTTTCTTCATAGAAAACAACATCTTTCGTTTGAAAACCTAAGATGTGAATCACACGTACACCTTTTGCAACGAGGCGCTGTGATAATTCATAAAGTGGTGGTACCCCAATTCCCCCGCCTACTAATAAAGCCGTTTGTCCTGTTTCTGCTTCTTCTACAGGAAAACCGTGTCCTAGTGGTCCTAGTACATCTACCATTTCACCTTGTTTTCTAGTTGCTAATGTTTTTGTCCCTTGTCCTTCCGCACGATATAGCATTGTAAACTCGTTCTTCTCTTGATCTACATTACAAATACTAATCGGGCGGCGCAGAAGGGGCGCAATGCCCTCTGCTACCTTAACGTGTACAAACTGCCCTGGTTCGTTCATTTGCTGTACTAACGTTCCTTGAAGCACTAATTCGTAAATGTTTTTTGCGATTTCTTTTTGGTTAACGACGATCATATTTTGCTTTTGCATCATGCATGTACCACCTCGTGACGCTTTGTTTGCGTAATTTCTTTCATTGAATGAGCTGAGAATGTCATAGATTCTAATACTCGTAAGATTGCTCTCGTTGTATCAAGTGATGTTAAGCAAGCCACACCGTTTTCTACTGATTCACGGCGAATGCGGAAACCATCACGCGCTGGTTGTTTTCCTTTTGTTAATGTATTGATTACAAACTGTGCTTTTCCTTGGCGGATAATATCTAGTAAGTTGTAGTCTTCAGAATCAATTTTGTTTACAACTTGTACTGGGATATTTTGCTCTGCTAATGTTTGTGCCGTTCCAGCTGTTGCTAATAAGTTATAGCCGATTTCATGGAAACGTTTTGCAATTTCCATCGCCTCTTCTTTATCTTTATCCGCTACAGTGATGATTACGGATCCGTGCGTTGGGATGTTAATTCCTGAGGCAACTAGCCCTTTGTATAATGCTTTTTCAAGCGTTAAGTCTTTCCCCATTACTTCCCCTGTTGATTTCATTTCAGGTCCTAATGTTGTATCAACTGAGCGTAGTTTCGCAAATGAGAATACTGGTGCTTTTACATACACTTCTTTCTCTTCTGGGTGATAGCCCGTTCCGTATCCTTGCTCTATTAGGTTTTGACCTAAAATAACTTTCGTTGCAACATTCGCCATCGGTACGCCTGTAATTTTACTTAAGAATGGTACTGTACGGCTCGCACGTGGGTTTACTTCAATTACATACACTTGATCTTTGAATACTACAAACTGGATATTTAGTAATCCAACAATGTTTAATCCTTTTCCAAGTGCAATTGTATGTTCAATAATTTGTTCTTTTAGTTCGTCAGATAAGCTTTGTGGTGGATATACTCCAATTGAATCCCCAGAGTGAACTCCAGCGCGTTCAATATGTTCCATAATACCTGGAATGAACACATTCTCACCGTCTGAAATTGCATCTACTTCAATTTCTTTACCAACCATGTAACGGTCGATTAATACCGGATGCTCTGCATGAACTTTAACTGCATTTTTCATGTAGTGCAGTAGTTCTTCTTGACGATATACGATTTCCATCGCACGTCCACCTAGTACGTAAGATGGTCTTACTAATACTGGGTAACCAATTTCTTCAGCGATTGCTACCGCTTGTTCTACAGTTGTTGCTGTTTTACCAACTGGTTGCGGGATTCCTAATTTTGTTAATGCAGCTTCGAATTTATCTCGATCTTCTGCGCGGTCTAAATCTTCAAGTGATGTTCCTAAAATTTTCACACCGTGTTCTTCTAATTTCGCCGCTAAGTTAATTGCCGTTTGTCCACCGAATTGTACGATAACACCTTCTGGCTTTTCTAAATCGATAATGTGCATTACATCTTCAATCGTTAATGGTTCAAAGTATAATTTGTCAGAAATACTGAAGTCTGTTGAAACTGTTTCTGGGTTGTTATTTACAATGATTGCCTCATATCCAGCTTCTTTAATTGCCCATACAGAGTGAACTGTTGCGTAGTCAAACTCAACACCTTGACCGATACGGATTGGACCAGACCCTAGTACAACCACACTCTTACGATCTGTTATAACCGATTCATTCTCGTCACCGTATGTGCTGTAGTAGTAAGGTGTTGCAGATTCAAACTCTGCCGCACAAGTATCTACCATTTTATAAACAGGAGTCATATTACTTTCTTTACGCATATCGTAAATTTCACGCTCTGTTTTGTTCCAAGCATTGGCGATGTAATGATCACTGAATCCCATTTCTTTTGCAGATTGTAACACTTCCATATTTCCTGCATTTTCTTTTACTTCGTGTTCCATGTTTACGATGTTTTCAATTTTTTGTAAGAAGAAGAAGTCCATTTCACACCATGAATTAATTTCTTCTTTCGTTACACCTTGACGGATTGCTTCTGCTACAACGAACAGACGCTCATCGTCAGCTTTTATAATACGTTTTTTCATTGTTTCTTTATCATGTTCTTTTAAATGGTCTAATTCTAAGTGATAAATCCCTAGCTCTAAAGAACGAACCGCTTTTAATAATGATTGCTCTAAGTTACGTCCAATTGACATAACTTCACCAGTTGCCTTCATTTGTGTACCAAGCGTTCTGTTTGCTGATTCGAACTTATCAAATGGCCAACGTGGAATTTTTGAAACGACATAGTCTAATGCTGGCTCGAAACAAGCGTATGTTTTTTGTGTTACTGGATTTACAATTTCATCTAATGTTAAACCGACTGCAATTTTCGCTGCTAACTTCGCAATTGGATATCCAGTTGCTTTAGATGCTAGTGCAGATGAACGACTCACACGCGGATTTACTTCGATTACATAGTATTGGAAGCTATGCGGATCTAGTGCAAGCTGAACGTTACAGCCACCTTCGATTCCTAATGCACGAATAATTCGTAATGAAGTGTTTCGTAACATTTGATACTCACGGTCACTTAATGTTTGACTCGGTGCTACAACGATTGAATCACCTGTGTGAACCCCAACTGGATCGATATTTTCCATGTTACATACTACAATCGCGTTATCATTCGAATCACGCATTACTTCATATTCAATTTCCTTACAACCAGCAATGCTCTTTTCTAATAAACATTGTGTTACTGGACTATGTTTTAATCCACCTGATACGATTTCAATTAGTTCTTCTTCATTACTACAGATTCCGCCACCTGTTCCCCCCATTGTAAATGCTGGGCGAACAATAACTGGATAACCAATTTCTTTTACAAATTCATGTGCTTCTTCTAGCGTATGAATAATGGTACTAGATGGAATTGGTTCATTTAATTCCTGCATTAATGTACGGAATAAATCACGATCTTCCGCTTGCTCAATTGCTGATAATTTTGTTCCTAAAATTTCAACTCCGCATTCTTCAAGTATGCCTGATTTCGCAAGTTCAACAGCCATATTTAGGCCTGTTTGACCACCTAATGTTGGTAGGATTGCATCTGGACGTTCTTTACGAATGATACGGCTTACGAATTCTAATGTTAATGGTTCTATATATACTTTATCTGCTGTTGCAGTATCTGTCATAATTGTTGCTGGGTTAGAGTTAACAAGGATTACTTTGTAACCTTCTTCTCTAAGAGATTGACAAGCTTGTGTACCAGAGTAATCAAACTCTGCTGCTTGCCCAATTACAATTGGTCCTGATCCGATTACTAAAATTGTGTTAATGTCTAGGCGTTTTGGCATAACTCTTCCCCTTCTTTCTTGAAGTTTTCAATCATTTCTAAGAAATCTTCGAATAAATCATTTGCATCTTCTGGTCCCGCTGAAGCTTCTGGATGGTATTGTACTGTAAATGCTGGAAACTTCGTATGACGAAGACCTTCTACTGTTCCATCATTTAAAGCAACATGTGTAATTTCAAGATTTGTATTTTCAACTGACTCTTCTTCTACTGCGTATCCATGGTTTTGAGAAGTAATTGCTACTTTTCCAGTTGCAAGATTTTTTACTGGATGATTTAAACCACGATGACCGAACTTCAACTTACTTGTATTTGCACCAGATGCTAAGGCGAATAACTGATGTCCTAAGCAAATCCCGAATAAAGGAACTTTACCGATAATGTCTTTTAACATTTCAATTGCTTCTGGTACATCTTTTGGATCCCCAGGTCCATTACTTAACATAATTCCATCTGGGCTAAGGCGTAAAATCTCTTCTGCTGTTGTATTGTAAGGTACTACAATTACATCACAGTCACGCTTATTTAATTCTCTTAAAATACCATGTTTCATTCCGAAGTCTACAAGTACAACTCGATGACCACGGCCTGGGCTTGGGTATGGGTCTTTCGTTGATACGCGTTTTACATGATCTGTAAATACTGTCGCTTTTAATTGGCTCACAATGTACTCTACATCTGCATCCATGTTACAAAGTCGTCCGCGTAATGTACCGTATTGACGAATTTTTCTCGTTAATTTTCTCGTATCAATTCCTGCTAATCCTGGAATGTTTCTTTCTTTTAAGTAATCATTTAACGAAATTTCATTACGGAAGTTTGATGGATGATCACAAATTTCATTTACGATTAAACCATTTACAGATGGGTGAATGGATTCAAAATCGTCACGGTTAATGCCGTAGTTTCCGATTAATGGGTACGTAAATGTTACGATTTGACCGCAATATGATGGATCAGATAATGTTTCTTGATATCCAGTCATTCCTGTTGTAAATACAACCTCACCTGACTTTTCGATTTCGCCTCCGAAACCTTTTCCAATTAATACTGTTCCATCTTCTAAGATAAGTTGTCTTTTCATACTAATGCACTCTCCTTTTGCCATGCGATCTTACCGCCAACGATTGTCATTACCGGCCATCCTTGGCATTTCCAACCTGCGAATGGTGTATTTTTTCCTTTTGATAAGAATGTTGTTGGATCAATCTCTTCTTCTTGTTCTAAATCAATGATTGTAATATCAGCTACTCTACCTTCTTTCAGGCGACCTGCTTCTAAACCGAATGTATCAGCTGGTTTTTCTGTTAAGAATTGAATTAACTGTTCTAATGTAATAATTCCTTTTTTCACAAGGTTTGTGTATAGAAGTGGGAATGCTGTTTCAAAACCAGTAATTCCGAATGGTGCTCTTTCAATTCCTTGTGCTTTCTCTTCCGCTGTATGCGGTGCATGGTCAGTTGCGATCATATCGATCGTTCCATCTAATAGCCCTTCAATTAACGCTGCGTGGTCTTCTTTTCCACGAAGCGGTGGGTTCATTTTAAAGTTAGGATCAGCTGATGGGATATCATCTTCACATAACACTAAGTGATGCGGTGTTACTTCTGCTGTTACTTTAATTCCAGCACGTTTTGCATCACGGATTACACGTACAGACCCTTTCGTACTTACGTGACATACGTGATAGTGACAATCTGCCGCTTCAGCAAGCAGTATATCCCTTGCAATATGTACAGATTCACATACTGATGGGATACCGTTTAATCCGTGTTTCTCAGAAAACTTCCCTTCATGTACACAACCTTTATTAATAAGTGTATTTTCTTCACAGTGTGCAACTACTGCCATATTCAACTTCGCTGCACGCTTCATAGCAGCTAGCATCATGCTCGCATCTTGTACGCCTACTCCATCATCAGTGAAAGCGAATGCTCCAAGCTCTTTTAACGTTTCGAAATCTGTCATTTCAGAACCTGCTTGACGTACTGTAATTGCTCCATATGGTAATACATTTACGTGTGCTTTTTCTTTAATACGTTTTTGTAAGTCTTCCATATGTTCCCTGCAATCTGGTACTGGACGTGTATTTGGCATTGCGCAAATTGTAGTGAATCCACCTTTTGCCGCTGCTAGTGTGCCTGTTGCAATTGTTTCTTTATGTTCACCACCTGGCTCACGAAGATGTACATGTACATCTACTAATCCAGGTGCGATTAACTTTCCGTTCACATCGATTACTTCAGCATTATCTGCCGTAATATTTTCTGCTACTTTCGCAATTTTACCGTCTTGTACGAGAAGATCTGTTGCTACGATTATTCCTTCTTCATTCATATAACGACCATTTTTAAACAAATAATTCATGTTTCATTCCTCCTAATACATTTGGTAAGGCGCGTTTTAGTACAGCCATTCTTACGTAAACTCCATTTTCCATTTGTTTAAATATGCGTGAACGCTCACACTCAACAAGTTCACTTGCAATTTCCACATCCCGGTTGAAAGGAGCTGGATGCATAATAATGCTTCCTTCTTTCATACGTTTTTCTCTTTCAAGCGTTAATCCGTGTTTTTCATGATACTCTTTCATAATGTCTGTTTCATAATGATCATGACGCTCATGCTGTACACGAAGTAACATCATTACATCAACTTCTGGAACTAGCTCATCTAAGTTTTTGTACGTTCCAAATGTGTTTTTTTCATCTTTCCACTCTTCTGGGCTTGCAAAATAAATCGTTGCCCCAAGCTTCGTTAATGTTTCAGCATTGGATCGTGCTACTCGGCTATGGCGAATATCTCCAACAATTGCAATCTTTAAACCTTCAAAACTTCCAAACTCTTGTTTAATTGTTAGAAGGTCGAGCAGACATTGCGTTGGATGATTTCCGCATCCATCTCCAGCATTTAAGATTGGAATGTTTACTTGATCTTTTAGCTCATCGAAGTAACGATCTTGCTCGTGGCGGATGACTACCGCTTTTGTTCCGATTGATTCCAGTGTTTTTATCGTGTCGTATAACGTTTCTCCTTTTTGTACGCTAGATGAATCTGCTGAAAAGTTTAATACGTCAAGTCCTAATCTCTTCTCAGCAACTTCGAAGCTAAATCTCGTTCTCGTACTATTCTCAAAGAACAAGTTCGCAACAAAAGTTTGCTCTGTTGTTTTGCTCTCTTTCCCATTCGCGAAATCTTCTGCGTCTTTTAGGATTTCTGAAATTTCTAGTTCCGATAATTCACTCATCGTTAACAAATGGCTCATCGTCATCCCTCGTCTTTCTGATTTTTATGATAGCATTTATGGATATTTATAACAACATTTGTATAAAAATACCCTAGTCATGTGAGACTAGGGTGCAAGGAAGAAGCCACCCTTTTCTGTCTCACAGGACTGAATTAAAAGGTTGTTTTTATGAAGCAATCTGCTTAGATTGTTTTATTTGTTTCGTTTCTGGTAGTAGTAGATTTAACAGTACACCTACAATTGCTGCTAGTGCCATTCCTTCTACTTGGAACGATTCTCCTACGTGAAGTACCGCTCCGCCAATACCAATTACTAGTATAACTGATGCAATCATTAAGTTTCGTTTGTCACTTAAATCTGTTCTATCATCTACCATCATGCGTAAACCACTTGATGCGATTACACCGAATAGTAAGATTGATACACCACCCATAACTGGTGTTGGAATCGAGTGGATCAGTGCTGAAATCTTCCCGATAAATCCAAACATGATTGCGAATACTGCTGAACCGATGAATAAGTATACACTATACGCTCTCGTAATTGCTAGCACACCGATGTTTTCACCGTATGTTGTATTCGGTGGTCCACCGATTAGTGATGCGATTAATGTTGCTACCCCATCCCCAAAGATTGAACGGTGTAAACCTGGTTTTTCAATTAAATCTCTTTTAATAACATTTCCAAGTACAATTTGATGTCCGATATGTTCTGAAATTGTTACTAGTGCTACTGGCACCATTAAGAGTACAATCTTCCACGAAAACTCTGGTGTGTATGTTACAAACGGTACTGTGAAATCAGGTACGACAAACCATTTCGCCTCAGCTACCGGTTTTAAATCTACTAGCCCTTGGAAGTAAGCGAAGATATATCCGCCGATGATTCCAAGTAACACCGGTATGATGCTGAAAAATCCTCTTCCAAATATGGAGCAAATGATTGTAATTGCTAATGTTACTAGTGCTACTGAAAAGTGTGTAATGCTATACTTACCATCCGTACCGTTCATCGCCATGTTCACTGCTGTATGCGCTAAAGCTAAACCGATTACCATTACTACCGGACCAACTACGATTGGCGGAAGTAATTTCATAATCCACGCTGATCCAGATTTCTTAATTCCGATTGAAATTAAGATGTACACCAGTCCTGCAAGTAAACCACCAAGCATCGCTGCTCCGGGGCCACCTGCTGTTTTTGCTGCAATAATCGGTGCGATAAAGGCGAATGATGATCCTAAATACGCAGGTACTTGACCTTTCGTTATAAGAAGAAACGCTAGCGTTCCTAATCCACTTGATATTAACGCTACTGACGGATTCAATCCTGTTAAAAATGGAACAAGCACTGTTGATCCAAACATCGCGAACAAATGTTGTATACTTAAAAATAACCATTTTCCCGGTTTCGGTACTTCATTAACGTCTAACACTGGCTTTTGTTCCATTGTTACATCCTCCTTCAGTTTAAATCTTTGCAATAAAAAAACTCTTTGTGCCTGTGCACAAAGAGTCCTATACTTTCGTATGCCAAATTCGACATATGAAAGCCAAGACCCTTTGGCAGCCTCACAGGACTACATTTAAAAGGGCTTTACTTATCGTATATACTTACTCGATCTTGTTGATCTGTCTCTTGCAAATCAACTTCGATACGCTCTTCACTTGATGTTGGAATGTTCTTTCCTACATAATCAGCGCGAATTGGTAATTCACGATGTCCTCTATCTACAAGAACAGCTAATTGAATTTGTGATGGTCTTCCTAAATCCATAAGAGCATCCATCGCAGCTCGAACTGTTCTTCCTGTATACAATACATCATCTACAAGGATTACTTTTTTCTTCGTAATATCTACTGGAATATCTGAACCTTTTACTAGTGGTTCTTTATTCTTTGATTGAAGTGTTAAGTCATCACGATATAAAGTTATATCTAACTCTCCTACTTCCATCTCTTTTCCTTCAATTTGACCAATTCGTTCTGCCAAACGTTGTGCAATAAAAATTCCACGTGTTTTAATTCCGACAAGAACACAATTATCGACACCTTTATTTCGTTCCACGATTTCATGACTAATTCGTGTTAAAGCGCGGCGAATCATTTGGTCATCTAAAACGACAGCTTTTTCCTGCATGCTCTACACCTCCAAGCTATTTTTCTTGCGTGAGAGTAATGGTATAAAAAAAGTCCTCTCAGCGTGTGCGAGAGGACTTTTGAAAAAAGGGTACAACATACCCTAAGTATTTCAAACCGTTACCTTCTCAACCTCACGGGGCTGTGTTAAAGGATCATTATTTAACTGTTGTCAGTATCTCAGTTTTCTCATGATTTGTCAATACTATTTCCGTAAAATATTTAAAGTCTCTTCAAACACTTCTGGAATCGGTGCCTCAAACTGAATATATTCACCAGTACGAGGGTGGTCAAATCCTAAAATACCTGCATGAAGTGCCTGTCCATTCATGTCTAATGTTTTCTTTGGTCCATACTTTGGATCTCCTGCAAGTGGATAGCCAATATATTTCATATGAACACGAATTTGGTGTGTACGTCCTGTTTCTAAGCGACATTCTACAAGTGTGAAATCTTTGAAACGCTCTAACACTTGGAAATGCGTAACAGCATGCTTACCATTTTCATCAACTGTCATACTTTGACGTTCTTTCTTATCACGAGCAATCGGAGCATCAATCGTTCCCTTATCATGCGGAATAACACCGTGTACAATCGCTTTGTAACGTCTTGTTACTGTTTTTGCTACAAGTTGATTTACAAGTGATTCGTGTGCCATATCATTTTTAGCAACCATTAATAGACCAGATGTATCTTTATCAATACGATGCACGATACCAGGACGCATTACACCGTTAATGCCTGATAAATCTGTACAATGATGCATAAGACCATTCACAAGTGTGCCACTTGTATGACCTGGTGCTGGATGTACAACCATACCACGTGGCTTATTTACAACAAGTACATCTGCATCTTCATAATAAATTTCTAAGTTCATATCTTCCGCTTGAATATCTAACTCTTCCGGATCAGGAATCGTTACTGTAATTTCATCATTTTCTTTAACTTTATAATTTACTTTTACCGATTTCCCATTCACTGTTACAACATCATCTTTAATCCATTGCTGTACTTGTGAACGTGACCATTCACTGTTAATTTCTGCAACGAATTTATCGATTCGCTCACTTTTTTGTTCTTCTGCAACTGTTACCTGTACTACTTCACTCATTCAATTACTCCTTCGTTTTCTTGCCTTCTAATAATGTTTGAATAATAATTAATACAACACCAATACATAACGCTGAATCAGCTACATTGAATACTGGATAGTTGTACGAGAAAATATACACGTGAATAAAATCCACTACTTCTTGTCTAAATACACGATCAATAAAGTTACCAATTGCTCCACCTAAAATTAGACCTAATGAAATTCCTAGAAGCTTGTCTGTTTTTGCATATTTTTTCATATACATTACGATAAATACTACAAAGACAACCGTAATAATGTAGAAAAACCACATTTTATTTTCTAAAATCCCCCAGGCAGCTCCTCTATTTCGATGTGATGTTATGTATAATACATTATCGATTATCGGAATGCTCATACCCAATTCCATGTTCTTTACAATTAGCCACTTCGATATTTGATCGATGGCAATGACAAATAACGCTATTACATAATATATCATTTTCATTTCCCCCACAAAGACAGTGTACCTCAAAATTTTAGCATAGCTGCTACCTTTTCACAATGAACCTTTATAGAAGAATAAAATAAATTAAAAAAAGGTAATATAATATCGTTGTGCGTATTCATACATTTACCTTTTCATAGAAAAATTCATGAATCGTACGGGCAGTCGGCATTGTTTTCATTTGCTTTGTCGAAATTACTCTCCCCGTCTCTTCACAAATACCGTACATATCTATTTCCATTTTAAATAATGCGCGTTCTACATCCTTTAAGTCCTCTTTTATATCATGTAATAGCAATTTTTTCTTTATCCCTTCCTTAATTTCATATCCAAGCTCTTGGCTGAACTCAGCATCATATTTGTGCATTACTTCTTTAGCTAGTCTCTCTTGCAACTCTTTTCTCATCAATTGCAATTCTTCTTTTATTTCCATGTAAATTTCATTCACGTGTACATTCCTCCTAGCTGTAATGTACAGTTAGTGTGTCCGAAATTTATTTGCTTACCTCACACACATTTTTCCTTCACAGGAAAGAGCCTGAAAGTTATTTCGATATACCATCAATAAAAAAACTGACTGCATCCATAGCAGTCAGTTTTTTATTATTTTACATAGTTTTCTTTAACAACTGATGCACAACGCTCACATAATGTTTCATGTTCAGCATCTTTACCAATTGTTTCTGAAACTACCCAACAACGTTCGCATGTTTCACCAGTTGCTTGAGAAACGACAACCGCTGTATGCTCATACTTAGGCGCATCTGCTGGAGCTTCTTCCATCATACCACCAAGTTTATATTCAGAAACGATGAATAATTGCTTCAAGTCTTCGCTAATAGACTCTAACATTACTTTCATTTCTGCAGTTGGATAAAGGGTAATGCTCGCATTTAGTGACTTACCAATTACTTTCTCATTACGAGCTACTTCTAACGCTTTTAATACGTCATCACGTAATGTCATAAATGCATCCCATTTCGCTTTTAATGCTTCCGAACCCTCTACTTCTGTAGCTTCCGGCATGTTAGTTAACTGTACGCTTTCTTCTGTTACACCTGGAACATATGGCCATACTTCATCAGCTGTATGAGGTAAGATTGGTGTTACAAGTTTCGTTAATGCAACAAGAACGTCATATAATACAGTTTGAATTGCACGACGATCCGCGTGATTTGCACCTTCAATGTATAAAATGTCTTTTGCAAAGTCTAAGTAGAATGAACTTAGATCAATTGTACAGAAGTTGTGAATAGCATGATATACAGCAGCAAAGTCATATGTTTCATATGCTTCTTTTACTTTTGTAATTAAGTCATTTAACTTCACTAACATGTAACGATCTACTTCACGAAGTTCAGCTACCGCTACTGTGTTTTCACTTGGCTTAAAGTCATCTAAGTTGCCTAATAAGAAACGGAATGTGTTACGGATTTTACGATACACTTCTGCTACTTGTTTTAAAATATCATCTGAAATACGTACGTCAGATTGATAGTCAACAGATGATACCCATAAACGTAAAATATCTCCGCCTAATTGATCCATAATTTTCTTCGGTACGACGATGTTTCCAATCGACTTACTCATTTTACGTCCTTCACCATCTAGTACGAAACCATGGCTTAGTACGCCTTTATATGGAGCTTTACCTGTTACAGCAACTGCTGTTGATAATGAAGAGTTAAACCAACCACGATATTGGTCAGATCCTTCTAAATATAAATCAGCTGGACGTTGTAAGTCATCGCGTTCTTCTAATACCGCTTGGTGAGATGAACCTGAGTCGAACCATACATCCATGATATCTGTTTCTTTACGGAATTCACCATTTGGGCTACCTGGATGTGTAAATCCTTCTGGTAATAGATCTTTCGCTTCACGCTCAAACCATACGTTAGAACCGTGTTCACGGAATAAATCTGCTACATGGTTAATTGTTTCATCTGTAATAATTGGATCACCATTCTCAGCATAGAATACAGGAATTGGCACACCCCATGCACGCTGACGAGAAATACACCAGTCACCACGGTCACGAACCATGTTATGAAGACGAGTTTCGCCCCATGCTGGTACCCATTTCGTTTCCGCAACAGCTTCTAATAACTCTTTACGGAATGCTTCAATAGATGCAAACCACTGTGCTGTCGCACGGAAAATAATTGGTTTTTTCGTTCTCCAATCATGTGGGTATGAATGCGTAATGAATGTTAGTTTCAGTAACGCGCCTACTTCTTCTAATTTTTCTGTAATTGGCTTGTTAGCTTTATCATAGAATAAGCCTTCAAATCCAGGTGCTTCATTTGTTAATACACCTTTATCATCAACTGGGCAAAGTACTTCTAATCCATATTTTTTACCAACAACGAAGTCATCTTCCCCATGTCCTGGTGCTGTATGAACACAACCTGTACCTGCATCTGTTGTTACGTGATCTCCTAGCATAACTAATGAATCACGCTCGTAGAATGGGTGTTTTGCAACTGTATACTCAAGTTCGCTACCTTTTACCGTTTTCACAACTTCAGCTTTTTCCCACTCTAACGTTTTTGCAACTGTCTCAAATAATTCAGAAGCGATAATATATTTCTCGTCATTTACTTTTACAATGCTATATTCAAGCTCTGGATGAACAGAAATACCTAAGTTCGCAGGTAATGTCCAAGGAGTTGTTGTCCAAATGATAAATTTCTCATCACCTTCTAATACGTTCTTTCCGTCTTTTACAGGGAACGCTACATAAATAGATGCTGATTTTTTATCTTGGTATTCAATTTCAGCTTCTGCTAAAGCAGACTCACTTGTTGGAGACCAGTAAACTGGTTTTTGCCCTTTATAGATGTAACCTTTTTTCGCCATATCACCAAACACTTTAATTTGTTGTGCTTCATAAGCTGGCTCTAAAGTAATATATGGATTATCCCAATCTGCACGTACACCTAGGCGCTTAAATTGTTCACGTTGACGTTCTACTTGTTCATATGCATACTCTGCACATAACTTACGGAACTCAGCAACTGTCATTTCTTTACGTTTTACACCTTTATTCGTTAACGCTTGTTCGATTGGTAAACCGTGCGTATCCCAACCTGGAACATATGGTGCACTGAAACCAGTCATTGACTTATAGCGAACAATAAAGTCTTTTAACACTTTATTTAATGCATGTCCCATATGAATGTCACCATTCGCATATGGAGGTCCATCATGCAATACAAATAAAGGACGCCCTTTTGTATGTTCTTGTACTTTTTCATAAATATTCATTTCAGCCCATTTTTCTTGCATTGCAGGCTCACGTTTTGGTAAATTCCCACGCATTGGGAACTCTGTTTTTGGCATCAGTAATGTATTTTTGTACTCCATGCTCAATTCCTCCTTACATGTATAAAAGAAATACTTAAAAAACGGAATAAAAAAGAGACCTTCTCATCCCAAAAAGGGACGAGAAAGTCTCCCGCGGTACCACCCTAGTAGATTCTATACATATGTATAAAACCCTCTTTATATTCTTAACGCGAATACACGCCTACGCTTACTCTATTTGTTCAGCGCGGAACTCCAGGGTGATATTCCCACTAATCTCCTTATCCTGAGCTTACACCGTCCTCAGTTCGCTATATAAGGTTTGAAAAGGTACTTATCCCTATCTTCGTTTTTCTTAATAAATATGTTGTTTAAAATTATATGTAATAATGAGAAAAACGTCAAGCTTACACTGTTTCTTCTTTTTTCAACAGCTCATCTACTTCGTCTTCTAACTCAATTAGTTTATCCCAATCATCGTTGTTTAGCATTTCAAGCTGTGTCTCTAATAACATACGGAAACGAGTTCGGAATACTTTCGCTTGTTTCTTTAGCTCTTCAATATCAAAAGCAACTTTTCTTGATTTTACTAAAGCTTCGTTAATGATACGATCTGCATTTTTTTCAGCTTCACGTACGATTAATTTCGCTTCTTTTTGCGCATTACGTTTTACTTCTTCCGCTGCTTCTTGTGCAACAACGATAGATTTGTTTAACGTATCTTCAATGTTAGAAAAATGATCTAACTTTCCTTCTAATTGCGCAACTTTTTCTTCTAAAGCTTTTTTCTCACGAATGACTAATTCATAATCTTTGATAATTTGATCAAGAAACTCATTTACTTGATCTTCATCATAGCCACGGAATCCGCGACCAAATTCTTTGTTATGAATATCTAATGGTGTTAACGGCACAACGCCACCTCCAAGTAGTTATCTAAATTTCCTCTTTCAATTATATCTTTTCTTCGACAAAATAGGAGGATTTCCTTCTAAAAAACCAATCATTTTAGTATACCATACAAAATTCTCCATTTGTCGCGTTTTGTTCTACCTTCTACAGAAAACAATTTACTTCGCCCATATCCTCTCACCGAAAACACATCTCCTGGATAACATTCATAAGAAGTTTGCTCTACTGTTTTCCAATTGACTTTTACTAAACCATTTTTTATGAAAGGTTGCACTTTCTGTCTGGATATATGTAACATTTCAGCCAACATAACATCTAAGCGAAGTGAAGAAACCGTTCCAGATTTCTCTCCCCACGTTTCATGAGTCTGTAGAATTTGTTCTCCTTGTACTGCTGATAAGGAGACTTTTACTTTCCCTATTGCTTGTAAGTTCATCTCAATGTAAGATACGATTTCTTTCGCAACTACAATTTGGGCACGATTTTCTTGAAGCAAAATATCACCACATTTTTCTCTCGTTAAACCAAGTGACATAAATGTACCTAATATTTGCCTATGTTCTAGCGTATAAAACTTGGAAGGATAGTCAATTTCTAATACTTCTACTTGAAATTCTTCTTCATTTAATTCTAGATAGTCTGGATAAATAAGTGCTCTTTTACGCTCTGCGTAAGGCGTTGCACCGTCAAATTGCACAGCAACATCTCCTTGTCCAATTACCATAGAAACAATTTGTTGCTGTCTTGGATCAAGGAAATCTGTTAGTTTCACTTGATGGTACTCTGCTGCTCGCTTCCACTCTAGCACTTTATCTACAAAGACCTCTTCATCAGGTCTGAAATGTTCGTAAATGCTCATGTATTTAGCCTCTTATTACAAGAAATAGCTGAACAAACTGAACAA
Organism: Bacillus cereus group sp. N11; assembly: GCF_016483605.1. NCBI lineage: Bacteria > Bacillati > Bacillota > Bacilli > Caryophanales > Bacillaceae > Bacillus > Bacillus cereus group sp. N11. Next base: position 122,365 of record NZ_JAEHBN010000010.1, on the reverse strand, counting down.
ACCACTTTTAGCAAGTTTTAACGCAAAAATCGCAACGAGTGGAGAGATATCAATCATACCAAACGGCGGAATAAATCTGCGAAATGGTTCTAAATACGGTTCACAAATACGTGCAAGAAAATCTCCAAAAGTTGATTCCTTTGCACCAGGAAACCATGATAGGAGGATGTAAATGATAAGTGCCCACGAGTAAATCTCGATAGCAGTAAGTAAAACATTTAAAACGGTTGTCATGGCGTATTACCACCTCTTTATATTTGTTTCTTCTTCTTCGCCGAATAATTCTGAAATTGCACCAACAATATCTACATTTTCAGGTGTACACATAAATGTTTTCGGTCCTATTTTTTGAATGTCCCCGCCTATAGCGTATACAGTACCACTTAAAAAGTCAACGATACGTACTGCTTGATCAGTAGACATTCTTTGCAAATTAATTACAACAGCTCGTCTACCTTTCAAATGGTCCGCAATACCTTGCGCTTCCGAATACGTGCGTGGTTCTAATAAAACAACTTTTGAAGATTGCTTTGCCGTTTCAATGCTCACAACATTTTGTTTCGGTTGTGCTTTCGGAAACGTAACATCTTGTTGTTCCGGCGGATCTTGCTGCTTCTTCATATCCGTTTGCTCCTTTTCATAGCTATATTGAGCTGCTTCTTTTTCTTCTGGTGTATCAAAAAAGAAGTATTTTACTTTTGACCAACTCATAATAAGATTCTCCTTCCTTTTACGCTTTTCCTACTAAAATCGTTCCCAAACGAATATATGTAGCACCTTCTTCAATTGCAATCGTGTAATCATTGGACATTCCCATTGATAATTCTTTACATGGCGCATGTAATAGATTTAGCTCCTGCACCTCTATTTGTAGCTTGCGCAAGTCCTTAAAGCAGCGACGAACTTCTTCCTCTTCTTCTGTAAATGGCGCCATCGTCATTAGTCCAACCACTTCAATCTTATCCAATTCTTGCAAACTTTGAATAAAAGAAACTGTTTCTTCTATTGCCAATCCTTGCTTTGATTCTTCAGATGAGGTTTTCACTTGAATAAAGCATTTCACTTTCTTATCAGCACGTTTCTGAATTTCTTTCGCCAGAGAAAGACGATCTAACGAATGTAAATAATCAATTTCATTAATGATTTCTTTTACTTTTCTCGTTTGTAATGAGCCAATAAAGTGCCAATTAACTTTTGAGCCAAAATGCTCGTATTTCTGTAAGAAACCTTCATTTCTATTTTCACCTAAATCGATAATTCCAGCTTCCATTACTTCGTTTGTTTTTTCAATCCCTACAGTTTTTGTAACTGCAACAAGTTTAATATCTTGCAACGAACGTCCAGCTCGTGTGCAAGATTCTTTAATAGCTTCGTTTACAATTATTAAATTTTCTTGTACTGTCACTTGTTTTCTTCCTCCTTAAAACCTATGAAACTCAACATTCTCCCTGTCTTCCCTTGATCACGACGATGAGAGAAAAATAGTTGTTCTTCACAGCTTGTACAAAGAGATGACATTACAATATGCTCTTCTTTTATGCCTGCTTGTACACATAATATACGATTAATTTCTTTTAAATTAATTGCGTACTGTCCATCAGAAATTTTTTTATATGGGACAGAACCGTTTACTACTTGCTGTGCCGCTGTTAACACTCTATCATCAACAACATAACAACAAGATCCGATTGCCGGTCCAATTGCAACATGAATTTCATCACTTGAAATCCCTTCTGCACTCCATTTTTGAATCATTTCATTTGCAATCTCTTTTACAGTCCCTTTCCACCCAGCATGCGCAAGTCCTATCATACCATGTGATGGTGCATAAAAATAGAGTGGGACACAATCCGCGTAACAAGACGTTAAAAGAACATCGTTATTAGTCGTATAAATGCCATCTGTTTTTGAAATGCCATCCTCATATGAATAGACGCCACTTCCTTTTTCTTGTTGTCCTACTTTTTCAACCTGGTGATCATGAACTTGTTCAGAGCAAATCCAGTTTTCCAATGGTTTTTGTAACTTATTTGCTAAAATGCGTCTGTTTTCATGAACGTTCTCCACGATATCATTCACATGTAATCCTAAATTCATCGCATGAAAGGAGCCCGTACTTATCCCACCATCTTTTGTCGTAAATCCAGCAGTAATGTTTCCAAGTTCTTTCCACGCTTGTAAATACAGTATACCGTCCACATATTTAAATGGTTCTCTCATAAAGCGGCTCCTTTTTAATTAAAATAACAGAAAAAAGCATGGTACTTCCTGTCTATTTTACCATACTTTTATTTTTTCATAATACCAACAGAAAAAAAAGAGGAATTTGTAATATTCTTTATGAAATTGTCGTTGTTTGTATTGATTCTGTTACAGAATTAACAGGATTTACTCTTACAAGTATGACATCTTCCCCGATTTTCATAACTTCCTCCCAAGGAACTATAATTTCTACGTCTTTCCCAAAAATCCCAAGCATACGTGCCTGTTTGGAAATAATAATAGAGCAAATCTTCCCTGTATCGATATCAATCTCAATATCTCCAATATTTCCAAGCCTTTTCCCATCTGAAATATTTATAACATCCTTCATCTGTAACTCTGAAATCCGTATCACTCTCATCCTCTCCCTTATATGGCGAATTGGAAGTACACAGACTACTGTATTTCATATTAACAGGAAGTAACCGCTACTAAGGTTCATATTATTTTCATTATATGAACACGACCTCATTGCTATGAACGCAAACTATAATAGTACATATAAAAAGGCCTCACCATAAATGGTGAGACCTTATCCTTGAATCGTTTTATTCATTTGTTTAATAGCCGATTTCTCTAAGCGTGATACTTGAGCTTGAGAAATCCCGATTTCTTCTGCAACTTCCATTTGTGTTTTTCCTTGAAAGAACCGTTTTCGAATAATCATCTTTTCACGATCATTTAAACGCTTCATGCCTTCTTTCAGCGCTAACTCTTCAACCCACTGCTCGTCCTTTTGTTTTTCATCACTTAATTGATCCATAACAAAGATAGGATCTCCCCCATCGTTATAAATCGGCTCAAATAATGACACTGGATCTTGAATCGCATCTAAAGCAAATACAATCTCTTCGTGAGTCACTTCTAGCACTTTTGCAATATCCATTGCTGTTGGTTCTTTTGAATTTTCTGCGATCAATTTTTCTCTTACTTGCAACGCTTTATACGCAATATCTCGTAACGAGCGAGATACGCGAATCGGATTGTTGTCACGCAAATATCTGCGTATTTCTCCAATAATCATCGGCACAGCATACGTTGAAAATTTTACATTTTGGCCTAAATCAAAGTTATCAATGGATTTCATAAGTCCGATGCAACCAACTTGAAATAAATCGTCAACATATTCTCCTCTGTTATTAAATCTTTGGATGACGCTCAATACAAGACGTAAGTTTCCATTCACTAATTTCTCTCTTGCGCTTATCTCTCCACTTTGCATTTCACGAAATAATTTACGCATTTCTTCATTTTTTAGTACTGGAAGTTTTGCTGTATCAACACCGCAAATTTCTACTTTGTTTCTCGTCAAAGTGTTCCCTCCTATCGGGAGTTGCTGTACAGTGTAAAGTATTTCCTTTGAAGGGGATTTTATGCATGTGGTTTTCTCTTCATTTTTCATTTTAATTCCCCCTTCTTCTACAACTAAACAGAATAAGACCAGCCTACATAAAGGCTGGTCTTATTCTTTACACCATTTTATTAAATTCTTTTCGTAACCTTTTTATGATTCTTTTTTCTAAACGTGAAATGTATGACTGTGAAATCCCAAGCATATCCGCCACATCTTTTTGCGTCTTTTCCTCTTCTCCAGCAAGCCCAAATCGAAGCTCCATAATTTGTTTTTCCCGATCATTTAATTGGTGCAATGCTTTCATTAGAAGATGACGATCTACAGTAGCCTCTAAATCTTTTGTAATAATATCATCATCTGTACCTAATACATCTGATAACAACAGTTCATTCCCATCCCAATCAATGTTAAGCGGTTCATCAAAAGACACTTCCGAACGATTTTTATTATTTCGGCGCAAATGCATTAAAATCTCATTTTCTATACAACGAGATGCATATGTTGCTAATTTTATTTTCTTTTCTGGATTAAATGTATTTACCGCTTTAATAAGGCCAATTGTTCCTATACTGATTAAATCTTCAATATTTATCCCTGTATTTTCAAATTTCCTTGCTATATATACAACTAGCCGTAAGTTGCGTTCAATAAGTAATGACCTTGCCGCTTGATCGCCTTTTGGCAATTTATTCAAAAGAACTTCTTCTTCTTCTTTCGTTAACGGCGGTGGCAACGCTTCACTTCCACCAATATAATAAATTTCATCGGTCTTAATTCCTAGTTTCAGCAATACTTTATACCAAAGGTATACTAAATAAAATTTTAATTTCATCATATTATCCCGCCTCTCATAATTAAGCAATTACCATTTTTTGCGAAATCAACATTTTTGGATGTACAATGCATTGATACTCTCCATTGGTAGACAGTTGTTGTGTATTTAACCCAATCAATACTTTGTTTACAACGATTGAACTACCTTCATGATCAACTTGCACACTATCAGGCTTAATTGCCCACAAAAATTGACTCTCTACTCCTACTGCTCGGAAAGGAATTAAGCGTAATTTTGTCGCCCATCCAGAATCTTTTTCTGGTATTTGAGGAATTTCTGTTTTGGAATAAATTTGTTCTGTTAACCAAGATGGCAAACAATGTTCTAATGATGAAATATGCATAATCATTACGGGTGTTTTTGTTAACGGGTCGTAAAGTTGATTCCCACTGTCAATTAAACCTGCTAGTTCCAATTCTTCTTCAGCTAATTGAATTTTCACTTTCACGATTTGGTCATAGTGTATTTTCGTGATTTCTACGCTTTCAATACGCTTTTTAGAAAAATAATAAATTACTGGAAAACCTAAAATAACAAACAACCAACTAATTGGATCACCGTAAGAAATCGATTGAGATTGAACCAATCCATTTACCATCTCATTCGTTTGCAAAAAGAAATGAGTTCCCATTAATCCTCCACCAACCATAAAAGTGACAAAGTAAAAAGTAAAAACAGTTTGTGTATAATTTCTAAACGTTGTAAACCCAAAGGCTGTATACACAATAAGTAACGAGTACAGTAGTTTCATAATCGGATGTGTCATCATAGAAGCAAAAGGAGTAAAGGCAAAAATAACAATGGTGGAACCTATAAATGCCCCTAACACAAGCCTCCATCTTTTGATCTTCTTTTTTAACACGGTAGCTGTTAATAAAAGTAAAAGAAAATCAATGCAGGCGTTTAACAACCAAACAACGTCGGCGTAAACAACCAAACAATTCACCTCTTTTTTTAAGTTGAGACTAGTATAATGCATATCCAATGGGAAAGTGTGTCAATTTGCGGAGGTGTTTTTTTGTTATTTTGTGATTTCTAGACATAATCTGTCGGTAAAAAATAAAAGTATAGTTTCATAGAATGATATGTTTTTATTTTTTACCGACAGATGGGCTGAACTATATGTAACGAAAATTAAAAATCCTGTACTACAACTTTAACGCGCAATTTTAATCAGTAGAATCGGTTCCTTTTAACCCACATAAACCGAGCTTTTACGGGCCGTTAATGCGAGATAAATTTAAATATACAAAATAAAAAAAGACCTGCTCAGCAGGTCTTTTCCATTCAGAAACAAAAAAGGAGCATGAATGCCCCTTTTTTTTATCGTCTACGACGGTTACGTAAAAATGCTGGAATATCGATATCATCTGAATCTGAATGACGCTCATGTACAACCGGCTCTTCACGCTTCATTTCACGTTTTACTTCACGTTGTTTTGAAGGCTGAGCTACTGGTTGTTGCTGTTGTTGCGCGTGATTCGCATTCGGACGAATCATTGGTTTTGGTGGTTGAGTTGCAATACTATCATCAAAACCAGTTGCAATTACAGTTACAATGATATCATCTTTTAATCCTTCATTAATAACAGAACCGAAGATCATATTTACTTCTGGATCCGAAGCTGAAGCTACAATGTCTGCTGCTTCTTGTACTTCGTATAAGCTTAAGTTAGCTCCACCCGTAATATTCATAATAACACCTTGAGCTCCATCAATAGATGTTTCTAGTAATGGACTAGAAATCGCTTTTTTCGCAGCTTCAGCAGCACGATTTTCCCCATTACCAGAACCGATACCCATTAAAGCAGAACCTCTATTAGACATAATTGTTTTTACGTCTGCGAAGTCTAAGTTAATTAGACCTGGTGTAGCAATTAAATCAGAAATACCTTGTACACCTTGACGTAATACGTTATCTGCTTCACGGAACGCTTCTAACATTGGCGTATTTTTATCAACAATCTCTAATAAGCGATCGTTTGGAATTACAATAAGTGTATCTACATTTTCTTTAAATGCCGCAATACCAGACGCAGCTTGTGTTGCACGCTTACGTCCTTCAAACGTAAATGGACGTGTTACAACACCAACTGTTAATGCACCTAGTTCTTTTGCAACTTGAGCAACAACTGGAGCTGCACCAGTTCCAGTTCCGCCGCCCATACCAGCAGTTACGAATACCATATCTGCACCACGAAGTGCTTCTTGGATCTGTTCTTTACTTTCTTCTGCCGCTTTTTTCCCTACTTCAGGGTTTGCGCCTGCACCAAGTCCACGCGTTAATTTTCCACCAATTTGCATTTTTGTTTCAGCTTTTGATAGATTTAACGCTTGTGCATCAGTATTCACAGCGATAAAGTCAACACCTTGTACACCGTGCTCAATCATACGGTTTACAGCATTGTTTCCGCCACCGCCGACACCGATAACTTTTATATTCGCTAATTGATCTTGAGTAGTATCAAACTCTAACATGTCGAAATCCCCCTAGAACCTCATTTTTCGTGTCCAATTTTAATCCCATAAATAACGGAATACACGTTTTACTTTTGACATCATACGGTCATCATTTTGATTATTATTGTTTTGATTACGGGTTTTTTGTTTCGCAGGTTGTTGTTGTACCGGCATTGGTGCTGGTGCTGGTACTGGTTCAAAATGTTCTTGCTTTTCCTGCACATTTTTCCCACGTAATTTAGCTTTTTGATATGAATGTTTAATTAATCCAACTCCACTTGTATATTGGGGCTCACGCACACCAATATAGTCAGGAGTTGCTACACGAACATTTTCATGTAAAATATCATATGCAAGATCAAGAACACCTGGCATAGAAGCTATTCCACCAGTTAGTACATACCCAGAAGCTACTTGCTTTACTCCTAACTTACGTACTTCATCTTGAACAAACATTAAAATTTCCTCTACACGAGCCTCGATAATATCCGATAACTCCAACTGAGAATATTGTTCTGTTTGATCGCTTCCCATAATAGGAACCGTAAACATTTCTTCTTCCGATGCTGTATCATAAAAAGCATGTCCATATTTCAACTTAATTTGATCTGCATTTTCTGTTGAAGTTTTCAACCCAATCGCAATATCCTTCGTTATATGGTCTCCACCTAATGGTAATACGCTTGTCGCTTGTAACTCTCCATCTTTAAAAATAGATAAAGTCGTAGATCCTCCCCCCATATCAACAAGGGCTACTCCTCTATTTTTTTCATCCGAAGATATAGCAACTGTTGCAGCCGCTAAAGGTTGAAGACAAATATCAACAATTTCAAGACCTGCTTTTTCTACACAACGAAGTAAGTTATGTAGTAAGGTTCTCGATCCTGTAATAAGTGTACCTTCCATTTCTAATCTTACACCGATCATTCCACGTGGATCGTTAATCTCGTCAAGACCGTCTACGATGAACTGTCGAGGTACCACATCAATAAACTCACGTTCTGGAGCAATTGACACAACTTGTGCTGCATCTAGAACGCGTAAGACATCTTCATTCCCGATTTCACGATCTTCATTTGAAACAGCGACTACTCCATGACAAGGAAGTAGCTGTACCTGGTTTGCATTGACACCTACTACAACTTGCTCAATGTGGATTCCCACCATGCGCTCAGCTTGTTCAATTGCTTTTTTAATTGATCGAACAGTCTCATCTATATCGACTATCGATCCCTTCTTTAAACCATTCGATTTTACATTTCCAACACCAATAATGTTTAAGCTGTCATTAACCATTTCACCAATGATGACTTTAACATTGGATGTACCGATGTCAAGACTAACATATATTTCATTGCTGTTCATTCTTTGGCACCTCCTTCTTTATTTATACCATACAACTCAATATATGGAACAACAATCGCAACTTTACTATTTATAAGAAAAATATTCAACGTCTTTATACGTTTCCCTTTTTTAACCCTATATTTTTCTTATTTTTATTTAACATTCATTTAAGAATATCGCAGTAACCTGTGAAGAACTGCTTATCTTGAAATAATTTTATTTCAAGTGTAAAAATTACCGCCAAGTATAAGTCTACACTAAGATGTACTCATAGAAAAGTGAAACTTGTACCAATCCTAGTATGAATCTAAGAATTTTTACATATTTTTCATCAAATGAACCATTCTAGTAAATTCGTATGCATATGATAGAACATTCGTTTCTCTTTTTTCTATATTAATGCAGTGAATACTACCGTTCTATTCTTTTTTTTCTTCTACACCTAACTCTTTCGTATATGCACCTACTTCTAAGTCAATTAACACCTTCTTACCTGGCTCAATTGTTTTTAAAATAAGTGGATAAGTTTCCATACGCTTTGCGAAATTTTGAATCGTAGTGCTCACTTCATATCCTTCATTCATATATAAAGTAAGATGGTCTTCATTCGCATTCGTCGGTGAATAACGAATTTCAGAAATAGACCTTAAAATAGTCGGAGTTAACTTTTCTAGTTCAGCAATTAGTCCCTTCATTTTCTCCTCTTTAAAAGGTTCAAAAATTGGTGCTGCAACAGGAAGTTTTCCATTCGGGAGTACATCAAGTGTTTTCCCATTTTCTAATAACGGTTGTAATTTTCCATCTTTGTTTATATAACCAATCGTTACATATTCTTTAATATGAACATCAATTTTGTTTGGAAAACGCTTTTTTACATTTACTGCTTTAATTTCTTTTCGTTTCGTTAAATTTTCTTCCGCTTTATGTGCTGTCACTCGGAAATAACTTGTATCATATGTCACACCTGATTCCTTCATTACTTGGTCATCTGTCATATAATGATTTCCATACACACTTATCTTTTTTATATTACTAAGCGGAGACCGAAAATAAATTAAAAAGAGTACTAATAAAAATAAAATTGATATGTATAAAATCAACCGATGATTAACTTTTTTTTTGTTTTTTTTCTTTTGATTTTTTAATTTTGGTACACGATCTTGTAGTTTAATCACTTTACTATTTTTCATGTACGATCCCCCTATGTAACATAAAGAACGGCATGTTCCTCATGCCGTTCTTATCTTCTTATTATAACATAAATGATAATGAGCGGAATGAATAACCGTTATCTTCCAATGATTTCTACTTCTGTGTGCATTTCTACACCAAATTTATCCTTAATTGTATGCTTTATTAATGAAATCAAATCTAATACATCTTGCGCTGAGGCTCCCCCAGTATTAATAATAAAATTCCCATGCATTTCAGAAATTTGAGCTCCACCTATTTGATAGCCACGAAGCCCAGCTTTCTCTACTAAATCTCCTGCAAAATACGGGATTGGATTCCGAAACACACTTCCAGCACAAGGATGATTCCACGGTTGTGTTTCACGGCGGTAATCTTTATTCTTTTGCATGTTTCTTACGATTTCCTCACGCTCTCCTACCTGTAATTGAAACTCCGCCTCCAAAACAATACCAGGACGTTTCGTTTGCAATACAGATGTACGATATGAAAACTCCATTCCTCTATTCGTTAACCATTCAATTGTTCCGTTTTCAAATAGAATTAGAGCCTTTGACAATATGTTTGATATGTCTGATTTATGTGCTCCAGCATTCATATACACTGCACCACCGACACTCCCTGGAATACCACTTGCAAATTCCAATCCAGCCAACCCTTGGCGACTAAGTAATGTTGACAATTTAATAAGGGGATATCCGCCACCAACTCTTACCCTATGTTTTTCGACCTCTAAGTGGTCTAATCCTTCTCCTAAACGAATAACAACGCCTTCTATCCCTTTATCAGATACAAGAAGGTTTGAACCTCGACCAATTACAGTCCACTTTATTTTATATTTCTTTACTAACTGCAATATTTTCTCAATACCGGCAACATGCTTTGGCACAATTAAAATATCAGCTGGTCCACCTATCTTCATAGTTGTATAACGTGCTAACGGCTCGTTAACTAACACGCGACCAACATTTGCTTCTATAAGCTCATTTACTAATTGTTCCATAGACGCTCTCCCCCAATATTAAGTTTCCTTATTACAGTAATATGCAGGGCGTTCACCTAACGTTATTTTTTCACAAGCTTATTCATTACTCCATACAACTTATTTGCTGCATCAGGAATACCTAGTTGCTTAGCAGCTAGCTTCATATTTTGTAATGTTTGTGTATCTAATAAAATCTCATCAATATCACGAATAAGCGTTTCAGCTGTTAATTCTTTTTCAAGTAACATTTTCGCCGCTCCTTTATCAACAACTGAAAGTGCATTCTTCTCCTGATGGTTATTTGTTACGTACGGACTCGGAATTAACACACTCGGCTTACCTAATGCTGTTAATTCTGCAAGTGTTGTTGCTCCGGCTCTTGAAACAACAAGATCAACGCCAGTTAGTACCTCTGGCATATTATGAATGAAAGGTTTAATAATAACATTATTCGGATTGCCTTTTTCCTTCACAGCATCCATCACTTTGTCATAATGCACTTCACCTGTTACGTACAATACTTCGTAACTTTTATTTCCAAACTGTTCAATCGCTTCTACGAAAGCATCGTTAATCGGTCTAGCTCCGCGACTTCCCCCAAAAATAAGTACGGACTTTTTAGGAAGAGATAGACCAACTGAACGTTTCCCTTTCATTCCGTTTTGATCCATTACCTCTGATGCTCGCGGATTACCTGTCATTACCACTTTTGACTGTGGAAAATGTTCTGTAGCTGCTTCAAAACAAACCGCAACTTTATCAACGTAACGACTTAAAAATTTATTCGTTACACCTGGTACACTATTTTGTTCATGCACAATAGTTGGAATACCTAGTTTTGCTGCCGCATATACAACAGGTCCACATACGTATCCACCCGTTCCAATCACTATATCCGGATTAAAACGACGAATATATCGTTTACTATCTTGTACACCCTTTAGAAAACGCATAACCGTTTTCACATTATCTAACGATATTTTTCGTTTAAATCCACTTATAACAATAGATTGGAACGGAATACCAGCTTTTGGAACGATGGTACTCTCTAATCCATTTTCTGTACCAATGTATAAAAATCTTGCCTCCGGATTTAATTTTTTTATTTCTCTAATTAAAGCAAGAGCTGGATAAATATGGCCTCCAGTACCCCCACCACTTACTAATACTCGCACTACTAATTCCTCCACTTCCCTGTTCTTATTCAATTGTATTTATTTCCATATACATATTGTATTTTCCACACATACGAAAAACCCTGTCTTTTAAACAGGGTTTAATAGCGAGAATGGCGACTTATATTCAATAATACACCTACTGCCATTAACATTAAGGTCAAACTTGATCCACCATAACTTAAAAATGGCAAAGTAATACCCGTAACAGGCATTAGTCCCGTTACAACACCAACATTAATCATTACTTGAATCGCAATCATCGCCACAATACCTACTGCTAAAAACGTACCATATAAATCTGGCGCTCCTAATGCTATACGAATCCCGCGCCATAGTAATAGACTAAATAATAATAACACAAATGAACCGCCAATAAAACCTAATTCCTCGGATAAAATTGCAAATATAAAGTCTGTTTGTGGTTCAGGTAAATAAAGAAATTTTTGTCTACTTTGCCCAAGTCCAAGCCCAAATAAACCACCAGGTCCAATTGCGAGTAACGATTGAATAATTTGAAATCCACTTCCGAGCGGATCCGACCACGGATCTAAATATGATGTGATGCGTTTCATTCGATATGGCGCTGATGCAATTAACCCTACAAATCCTGCTACACCAAGCAAACCAAACATTGCAAAATGAAAGACCCTTGCTCCCGAGATAAATATCATAATAATACATGTCCCAACCATTACCGTTCCCGTACCAAGATCTGGCTGTAACATAATCATCCCAAAAGCAAGAAATACAAAACTAAGAGCAGGTAGTAATCCGCGTTTAAACGATGTAATTAACTTTTGTCGTTCCGCTAAAAATTTCGCTAAAAAAATAATCATCGCGAATTTCATAAACTCTGACGGTTGAATGGAAAATGCACCGATTCCAATCCAACTTCGTGCTCCCCCACGGACAAGACCTACTCCTGGAATTAGAACGAGAATAAGAAGAACGAAACAAACTAGCAAAATTACTTTTGAATATGTCCGCCACACCCAATAATCAATTTTCATGATAAAAAACATAGCCACTACACCAATACTCGCAAACAACAATTGTCTTTTTGCAAAAAAGAATGAATCCCCCATTTTATAAGAGGCCCAAACCGCACTCGCACTATAAACCATAATCATTCCGATTGTTAACAACGCAAGTGTAACGATAATAAGAATATAATCAGGCGTCTTCTTCATTAGCCATGAACACCACCTCTTTAGGCAGAATCTTTTGCCCTATGTAACAAAACATCAGTAGGTGTTAGCCTACTGATGTTTTGATTTACTTTATATAAGTTTATGCACAGCTTGTATAAAAATGTCTCCTCTTTCTTCAAATGTTTTAAATTGATCCCAGCTTGCACATGCTGGGGAAAGAAGAATTACATCGCCCTCCGTAGAATGAGCATAAGCTTTCACTACTGCTTCATCTAAAGTGTCGACACTTTCAATTATATCTAATCCCACTTTTTCTGCTGCTCTTACTAATTTTGGTGCTGTTTGTCCAAATGTTACAAGCGCTTTTACATTTTTGAAATATGGAATTAAATCATCGAATTCATTTCCACGATCAAGCCCACCTGCTAATAACACAATTGGTTGTGTAAACGCAGATAAAGCTTTCTCAGTCGCTAACATATTCGTCGCTTTTGAGTCATTATAAAACTTACGGTTGTTAATAGTTGTTACATATTCTAAACGATGTTTTACACCTGTAAAACGTTTTAACACAACCGTAATAGCTTCATTAGAAACACCTAATAGTTTCGCAATACTCATCGCAGCTAAAATATTCTCTAAATTATGCTGACCAGGTAAAACAATATCGCTTACTTCAACAACTTTTTCATCTTTGAAATAAAGAGCGTTATCTTTTATACACGCACCATCTTCATTTTCTTTCGCTGTCGAGAATAGTATTTTTTGACCTTTACTATAAGCAGATAAAGCCATCACATCTGCATCATCTGCATTTATTACACTATAATCGTTTTCTGTTTGGTTTTTAAAAATATTAGCTTTTGCTAAACCATATTCTTTCTTCGTCCCATGATAATCTAAGTGGGCCTCAAATAAGTTTAAAAACACAGCGATTTTAGGCTGGAACGATTCTACTCCCATCAGTTGGAACGATGAAAGTTCTGTAACTACAACTTCATTCTCTTTTGCATCCTGTGCTACTTCACAAGCTACAGTGCCTATGTTCCCTGCAATAATAGGATGCTTTCGTCCTTCTTTTAGCATTTCAAACGTAAGCATTGTCGTCGTCGTTTTACCGTTAGACCCCGTAATACCAACAAATGGCGCTTCTGAAATACGGTATGCTAATTCAACTTCCGTAACGATTGGAATCTGCTTTTCTTTCGCAGCAACTAATATTGGGTTAGAATACGGAATCCCTGGATTTTTTACTACAAGAGAAATATTTCTCTCTAATAATTCCAAAGGATGCCCCCCGCATACAACGTCCATTCCTTTTGCTTGTAATTCTGCAGCAAGCGTATTTTCTGCTAAAGGCTTTCCGTCATTTACAATAACATTTGCCCCTAATTTTTGTAACAAGGTAGCTGCTGCATAACCACTTTTTGCAATGCCTAATACAAGAATATTTTTATTTTGAAATTCAGTTACAGTTTTCAATTACATCCACACCCCGATATAAATTCCTAACATAGCTAATAAAAATCCTACAGACCAAAACGTCACAACGACGCGCCATTCTGACCAACCACATAATTCATAATGATGGTGTAATGGACTCATTTTAAAGACACGCTTTCCGGTTGTTTTAAACGAAATGACTTGAATAATAACAGATAAAGTTTCCATTACGAATACTCCACCAATAATTACAAGTAACAATTCTTGTTTTAGTAAAATTGCTACAGCTGCGATCGCTCCACCTAAAGCTAAGGAACCCGTATCTCCCATAAATACTTTCGCTGGATTCGCATTGAATACTAAAAATCCAAGTACAGCTCCTACAACTGCCATACAGAATATTGCTACTCCGAATTGCTCTTGTGCCACAGCAATAATACTAAACGCTCCAAATGCAATAGCGGCTGTTCCCGATAATAAACCATCTAAACCGTCAGTTAAGTTAACTGCATTCGACCCACCAATAAGCATAAATAATACAAGAACAAAATACGCCCAGCTTAGTTCAAACTTAACATCCGTTCCTGGAATCATAATGTATGTGTGAAATGCTTGCCCTTTTCCAATTAAAAAGAACGCAATTGCAATAATAAGCTGTCCTAGTAATTTTTGTTTCGATGTTAAACCAAGGTTTCTTTTCTTAACTACCTTTATGTAGTCATCTAAAAAACCAATTAATCCATAACCAAATGTCACCAATAATAGTAACGAAACCTCTGCACGTAAATGATTAAACTTAATTGCCATAATTAAGGTCGTTACCATCATAGATACATATATGACAATACCGCCCATCGTTGGTGTCCCTGATTTTTTTTGATGTGACTTCGGTCCCTCATCACGAATACTCTGTCCGAACTTTAATTTTCTTAAAAATGGAATAAACAGTGGCGAAAGGGCAACAGAAATTAAGAATGCTACCCCTGCCGTTACTAATAAACCTTGCTCAAGCACATGTAGTCCTCCTCTCACGTTGTTACTCTTCGTTGTTTAGACGCCCTGTAATTGCTTCTTTAGCAACTTCACGATCGTCAAAATGATGAACTTCTTTACCAATAATTTGATACGTTTCATGCCCTTTACCAGCAATAATAATAATATCTTCTGCTTTGGCTTTCGAAATAGCATAACGTATCGCTTCTTTTCGATCAACAATTACTTCATAATTATTCCCTTTTGCATCTTTTATCATATCATCTAGAATAGCCACTGGATCTTCGCTTCTTGGATTGTCTGATGTATAAATCGCTTGAGTTGCATATTCTACCGCGACACTTGCCATCACTGGCCTTTTCGTGCGATCTCTATCACCACCACAACCAACGATACAATACACATCACCGTTCGCAAACTGTTTCGCTGTTTTTAGAACGTTCTCTAAGCTATCAGGTGTATGTGCATAATCCACAATAACTGTGTAATTTTGCCCACCATCAACAACTTCAAAACGTCCAGGCACACCAGCAAGCTCTTTAATTACATCAATAATTGTTTGTAAGCTTACGCCTGAAACAAGCCCTGCTGCTGTAGCAGCCAACACATTGTATACATTAAACTTACCAATTAATTTCATCGTAACATCTACACTTTCATACGGTGTTACAAGTGTAAATGTCGTACCACCGCTCGTCATAACGATATCTTTAGCCATAATGTCACTTGAAACATCTATACCGTAAGTTACAACAGTTGCCGCTGTGCTTCTCATATACTCTTCCGTAACTGGATCATCGCTGTTCAATACAGCGTATTTTTTACGATTATGATTATAACTATTGCCAAGCTGTGCAAAAAGCAAGCCCTTCGCATGTTTATATTCTTCCATCGTTTTATGATAGTCTAAATGATCTTGTGTTAAATTCGTAAATACTGCAACATCATAATCGCATCCGTGTACACGCCCAAGATCTAAAGCATGAGACGAAACTTCCATTACTGTGCTATCTACACCTTGTTCAACCATTTTTGAAAACGTCTGTTGAAGTGTTAGTGCATCTGGTGTTGTATTTTTCACCTCAAATGTTTCATCACCGATTTTCATATTAATCGTTCCAATTAGCCCTGTTTTGTGACCATGTGCGCGCATAATTTCATCCATAATATGCGATGTTG
Organism: Bacillus cereus group sp. N11; assembly: GCF_016483605.1. Lineage (NCBI taxonomy): Bacteria > Bacillati > Bacillota > Bacilli > Caryophanales > Bacillaceae > Bacillus > Bacillus cereus group sp. N11. The sequence continues at coordinate 105,987 of NZ_JAEHBN010000010.1, read as the reverse complement.
TTGTCTTTCCATTTGTACCTGTAATACCGATTAAATGTAACTTGTGTGTTGGTTGACCATAAAAATAATCAGCTAAAACCGCTAACGAACGAAAAGTATTTTTCACAAGTACAACTGGAACGTCAACATCAATTGGTCTTTCCGCAACAATAGCAGCCGCTCCTTGTGCCGCTGCTTGCTTAGCAAAATTATGGCTATCAACCGTATACCCTTTCATACATACAAATAAGCTTCCTTCTTTCACTTTACGTGAATCAGCTTCAATAGATGTGATTTCTGGATTTTCTTTTGGAACAACTGGAAAATCATGCAAACATGATACAAGTGTATGCAACTTCATTTCACTAAACCCTCTCTACATTGTTTATTTATCTCTTTTTTAGTAAGCAACACATTACCTCCTAGTTAATTTAAATAGGAGGTACGTGCTACTATCGTCTAATACATAGACCTATTTATTAATGAGACACTTGCTGTCTCAAATTAAGTAACTCTTCTATAAAGAACTCACTTCCACCAATTGTACCATAAAACACATTATGTTACCTTTAATTCCCGAAGTAAATTCTAATTTTTGAGCCTTCTTTTACCTTGGCCCCAGCTTCTGGTGATTGTTTAATTACTTTCTCTCCATCTCCGCTTATATCTAGCTTCAAATCAACAAGTTGAGTTTGTAAATCTTTCTTTTTCATGCCAATTAAATTCGGAACTTCAACAGTTGGTGTGTCGCCCCATTTATATTCTTTCTCAACTTGTTCTTTTCTAGGTTTCACTCCCATAACAGGAAGTGCATCCCGAAGAATATTCCCAACAATTGGAGCCGCTACTACTCCACCAAATTGAGTGACTCCTTTTGGATTATCGACAGCTACATAAACAACAATTTGCGGATCATCCGCTGGAGCAAAACCAATAAAAGATACTATATAGTTATTCTCTAAATATTTACCATCTTTCACCTTTTGAGCAGTACCTGTTTTTCCACCTACACGATATCCGTCAATAAACGCACCTTTACCAGATCCCTTCGCTACAACATTCTCTAATGCATAACGAACTTTTTCTGAAGTTTCCTCGGAAATAACTTTCCTTTTATCAACAGGTGTTTTTTTACTAACAACTTGATTATTTTTCGGATCAATAAATTCCTTAGCTATATATGGTTGGTATAACGTTCCACCATTTACAGCCGCTGCTACAGCTGCTACTTGTTGAATTGGTGTAACAGAAACACCCTGCCCAAATGAGGTTGTTGCTTGCTCAACTGGACCAACTTTATCTAAATTAAATAAAATCCCACTACCTTCACCTTGCAAGTCGATTCCAGTCTTCTGTCCAAAGCCGAAGTTGCGAATGTATTTAAACAATCTGTCTTTACCAAGACGATCACCAAGTTCAATAAACCCTGGGTTACACGAGTTTTGAACGACTTCTAAAAACGTCTGGCTACCATGACCTCCAGCTTTCCAACATTTTAATCTGGCCCCACCAACTTCAGCTGCTCCATCATCATAAAACGTATCTTTCTCTAAGTCTACTAAATTTTCATTCAAAGCGGCCGCTAACGTAATGATCTTAAATGTTGAACCAGGCTCATACGTACTCCATACAGGTAAATTTCTATTATACACTTCTGGAGAAACACTTTGAAAATCTGCTGGATCAAAACTCGGTCGACTCGACATGCCTAAAATCTCACCATTTTTTGGATTCATTGCAATTGCAATCATACCGTCGGGATTATATGTTGACTCTGCGATATTCATTTCTCTTTCCATAATTCTCGTAATACGCGCATCAATTGTTAAGCCTAAGTTCAATCCAGCTTCTGGTTTTTTGAAATCATCACCAATATTAGGCATTCTTTGTCCTTTCGCATCTGCAAAAAAACGGACATGACCTTTATCACCATTCAGCTCTTTATCATAATATTTTTCTAACCCCATAAGACCTTGATTATCACTACCTGCAAACCCTAATACGTGTGATAAAAAATTCCCAAATGGATAGTACCGGATAGAATCCTCTGCAATATAAACTCCCTTTAAACTTAATCCTCGTACCTCTTTCGCTTTGTCATGCGATATTTTCCTGCCACCCTTATCTAATCTTACAATTGATTCCTTTTTTGTAACCCTCTTATAAATCTCGTCTTTTTCCACACCTAATACTGCAGCTAACTTCTCTGCAGTCTCTGCTGGTTTTTCAATTTGCCTCGGTACTACAAATACCGTTGGGGCACTTTTATTTGTGGCAAGTTCCACACCGTTTCGGTCTAAAATTTTCCCTCTTTCAGGCTCAAAAGTAATATTACGACTCCACGAATCTTTCGCGCGATCCGTTAACATATTCCCAAGAAAAAACTGTACATATCCAAGACGAATATCGATGATAGTGAAAATAAGTATACCTGATATAAGTATAAAAATAAGTCTTTTTCTAACCGTTACATTTGATACACGCATATTGGAACAAGCCTCCCTTACGCCTAGCTTGTTCCAATATATGCTTGTACTTATTTAATTAGAACTCCTTGCTTCTTACCATTATGGTTTTTCTGCTTCTTGTTGCGGTTCAAGTGGTGGCACTAGTGTTACACCTAATTCTGTACCCGGTTGCAGTAACGTTCCTTCTGCTACACTTTGTTCAGTTACGTATCCGGTACCAGAAGGTTTTAAGTTAAGCTGTAATGTTTTCGCCAAATTCATAACATCACGCAGTGCCCACCCTTGTATATTTGGCATTGTTGGCTTATCTCCCACTAAGAAGACTCGATCGCCTTTTAATGTTTGTTCAGTTGCTTTCGGTACTTGTTGCTGCACTTTTCCTTCACCAAGTATGATTGGACGGAGTTTTGCTTTTTCAATTGCTTTCCCCGCTTCAGCCATCGTTTTACCAGTTACATCCGGAACAGCAGTTTGTTGCTCTTTTAAATGTTTCTTCGGATCTTTCACTTCATTTGGCTTTATCTTTAAATACTCTAAACTATTTTTTGTTACATATTTAAAAATATCAGCTAACGGCTGTGCACCGTTCTCATCATCTTTCAATTTCGGCTGTTTAACAGCTACATACACAACAAGTTGCGGATCGTCCATCGGCGCCATCCCTAAGAATGAGAATATATAATTCTCTCTCCCTGTCATATAGCCACCTTTTCCATCCGGAATTTGCGCTGTCCCTGTTTTACCACCGACTGAATATCCATCGACTTTATAAGCAGTTCCTGTTCCTTTCGGAGATGTAACAACACGTTCTAACAACTGTCTTACTTGCGCTGCTGTTTCTTTTGTAACAGGCTTTCCTACTTCTTCTGGTTTATGCTCTAATTTTACTTCCCCTGTTATCGGATCTACAATTTTGTCAATCGCATATGGTTTCATCATTTTCCCATCATTTGCAATTGACGTTGCAGCTTGTACAAGCTGAATTGGCGTTACAGTAGAACCTTGTCCAAAAGCCGTTGTTACTTGCTGTATTTGCTGATCAAATAAAATTGTATTAGAACCTTCACCAGGTAAATCAATATTTGTTTTCTCATCTAGCCCAAAAGCATTAATATATTTACGGAAACGTTCTGGACCAAGTTTTTGATCACCTAAAATAGCAAACGCTACGTTTGAAGATCTCTCTACCCCTTCATCGAAGGTAATAGAGCCCCAGCCAGCACCGCCATTATGATCTTTTATTTTCCGGTTTCCAACTTGATATGTACCAGACTGATAATAATCTTGTCCTTTGTACACACCTTCATTAATAGCTGCCGCTAATGTGAAAATTTTCATTGTTGACCCCGGTTCAAATGCATTTGAAATCGCATCATTGAAGAAATATTTAATTTGACGATCATTAGGATCATAACTAGGTTTAGTAGACATCGCTAATATTTTTCCAGTTTTCGGATCCGCAACAATCCCTATTAAACTTTCTGGATCATATTGTTTACTCGCTGCTTTCATCGCATCTTCTAAATAACTTTGAACCCGTTGATCCATTGTTAAATACACGTTATCTCCATTTTTTGGTGCCTCTACGTTCACTTTGCCACCATCAAGAGATACACCTTTACGATCGCCTGTATATGCTACCTTTCCGTTAGAAGCGCTTAAATATTTATCCAAACTTTTTTCTAAGCCAAATTGTCCTACCGAAGTTCCCTTTTCATTTGGTTTCGCATGACCTATGACGTAAGACGCAAAATCACCGTTTGGATACACTCTTGCATTTTCTGTAATAAAAGATATTCCCGGCAAATTCAGTGCCTCTATTTGTTTCTTCTGTTCTCTCGTCAAATCCTTGCCTAGTGTTCCAAATTCGACTTGACTTCTGCCTTCCTTATTTAATGCAGCTAAAATATCCTCTTCGCCTTTTCCTAGTACTCCCGCAATTTTCTTTGCAGTATCCTCTTTATTCTCAACAGGTTTCGCACCTTTTAATTCAGCTACAAGTTTATAAGAGTTTGCATCTTGCGCTAACACATGACCATTTTGGTCATAAATCGTTCCTCGATTCGCTTCGAGAACTCCTGTTTTACTATGTTTTTGCCTAGCAAGTTCATCCAAATCCTGATTATGCACTGTTCCTGTCGCTTGTATGTAAAAAAATCGGGCTAATAACAGCAAAAAGAGCAGGAGGAAAAATATCATAAAATAACCTGCTCCTTTATTGGTATGAAATTTAGTCATATTTTTCTTCATCTTTCCTTCACACCTATTGCCTTACTTGAGGCCTTTCACATTATTCGCATTAATTTCTAGCCCATGTTTTTTTGCAACTTCAGCGATTCGTTCATAGCGACTTAGCTTCTCTACTTCAGCCTGCAATTCTTGATTTTCTTTTTGCTGCTGTACAATTTTTTCTTCAATCGTCGCTGCTTCTACATTAACTTGATAAAGCCCTGCTTTATTCCCAATAAACGCTACACAGGCATACAATAAAAAGCCAATAAACGCTACATACATCAGTTTTTCGACCCTTGTAATCTTTGCTTTAACCTTCGGCTTAACCATCTGCTGTGGGGGCGTTTGAATTTGTACCTCTTCTTGCGCTTGTTGTTTGTACTTTACAGCTAAATTAGTCATACCTCTCTCTCCTTTTTATCGTTTTTCAGCGATTCTCAACTTCGCAGAACGCGCTCGATTATTTTCTTCCAGCTCTATATCAGAAGGTAAAATCGGTTTTCTTGTAATAAGCTTTAATTTCGGCTTAAATTCATCTGGGATAATTGGTAACCCTGGCGGCAATTGCGGCGTTGTACTATTTCGCTTAAATGTTGTTTTACAAATACGGTCTTCTAATGAATGGAATGTTATAACACTAACTCTTCCACCAGGCTTGACCATCTCAATAGCAGATTCCAACGCTTCTTCAAATACTTTCAATTCATCATTTACAGCAATACGGATTGCCTGGAAAACTCGCTTCGCAGGATGTCCACCAGTTCTACGCGCAGGAGCCGGAATACCTTCTTTTATTAGTTCCACTAATTCTCCTGTCGTTTCAATAGCTTTGTTTTCACGATACGCTTCAATTTTTCTTGCTATTTGCTTTGAAAATTTCTCTTCACCATACTGGAAGAAAATTCTTACGAGTTGTTCATATGACCAGCTATTTATAACATCATATGCTGTTAATGGGGCATCTTGATCCATCCGCATATCTAACGGTGCATCATGATGATAACTAAAGCCTCGCTCTGGTGTATCTAATTGTGGGGATGAAACACCTAAATCGAATAAAATACCGTCTACCTCTGTTATGCCTAATTCCTGTAGTTTTTCAGATAAGTAACGGAAATTGCTCTTTACCGTTATAAACTGCTCACCGTATGAAGAAAATTTTTCTTTTGCATTTTGAATCGCTATCTCATCTTGATCAAAAGCAATTAATTTTCCCCCATCAGTCAATTGGGATAATAAATAAGAACTATGTCCTCCTCCCCCCAGTGTACAATCTACATATGTACCACCTGGCTTTATATCTAAGCCGTCTACTGTTTCTTTCAAAAGTACTGTTACGTGTTTAAACATTGTTGCACCTACTCTTTTTCCAATTAATTTATGTTAAATGTATTTCTTCCTCTAAACGTATTTCTCACGATCAGAGAACGAAATACTACTAAAGAACGACTCAGTTAACTTACCAACAAAGGCAGCATACTATACAAATCGCTATTTTCTTTTATTATATACTAAATTTTATCATTTTTTGCGGGAATTTAAATAAAAAACTGTCGAAAAAGAGAATAATACGTTTACATTTTGTGTGATTTTGTCATATATTTAAGTATCCTACATATATACAATCTCTACCAGTTATAAAATGATAATTCAGAAAAATTTCACTTCACAGTAAATTCAACAGAATAAAAATAAAATCCTGCTCCAAAGAGCAAGATTCTATAGTTTTATAACATGATGTTTTCCATCCCAAGAAAATGAATTCTCCATCACTCGATCAACGAAATCCAAACCGAACTGATTTAAATAATAACATACATTCCACACGCGCTCTTGCGGAGCTCCTAATGGACGAATTGCACATTGTATACGGCGGAATTTATTTAGTTGAACTTCATGTTTTTTCTCAACATTTCTTTTCAACATTCTTTCTAACAGTTCAATTTGTTCATTAATTTTCAACTCATTCTTCCCTGCGAATTCACTTAATCCTGGATCTATTTTTTTCACAAACTGTTGTAATGATGTATGAATATCAATAATTTCTTTTTTCGCCTCTACAAATCGATCGTCGATTGGTTCCTCTATTTGATCAGACAACCAGTTTTCACGTAATTTATCTACATCATGTAAAAACGGATCATTTTCTTGCAACTGTAAATCATTTAAATCTGTTGCTATATCTCTCTCTATATAAGTCATTGTAAGACGAGGGACGACAGGCGGCATTTGGAAACCAACAGTATGGAATACTTGTTGCAGTTCACTCCAATAAGCTATCTCCCCTGGACCTCCAATAAACGCTAGCGTAGGAAATACATACTCTTGCATAAGAGGACGTGTTACAACATTATTACTAAAACGCTCTGGACTTCTCTCCAACTCTTCAATCAATTCTTCATATGAAAAAGAATGTGTCCCATCTTTTCCGACAAACTTTCCTTGATTGTCTTCAAGCAGCACTCGCTCATTATCGATTTCCATGAATATATGCACTGCATTAGACTTTGTTTCAATAATTGGTTTATACCCTAATTCTTTAATTACTTCCTGCTGATTGTGAAGCCCCTCTTGCACTTCTTTATACTTGCTTATAATACGTTTGAAGAATGGAACCTCTAACTTCCTTAATTCAGGATGATGCGAATCAACAAGAATTAAACCAGAATTAGCAAACATGTTTGTAATAAGGTAAGCAAAGAAATCTACATACGTATTCGATTTATTCAAAGCATCATCTACAAATCGTAATACATCCTTTGTAAAATTCGTTTCTGGGTATGTTTTAAAAATCTCTTCCATCCATTTTCTACAATCTTCAACAGACAGTTCAGACTCAGAAGCACTCGCCTTTTTCGGATTACGGTCATGAAAAATAGTCTTTTTTATTTTTTTATTTTTCGTTACAAAAGTATGATTAATCTCATCCATATCATGATCTTCACCAGCAATCCAGAATACAGGAACGACTTTAACGCCTAAACTTTCTTCCTTTTCCTTTGCAAGCTGTAAAATTGAAATAACTTTATGAATTGTATAAAGCGGTCCAGTTAATAACCCCGCTTGTTGTCCAGCTATAACAACATATGTATTTTCATCTCCAAGCGCTTTTACATTTTGAATTGTAGATTCTCCCGCTTGCAATTTTGTATTATATTCTAATAAATGCGCTACTAACTCTTGGCGGAAAAACTTCCTTTCACGCAAATCATGTAAACGTTGTTTAAAAGCAACTTCTGTTAACATATAATCAAAACACGACTGTATCTCTTTTTTACCGTTCATATAGTCCGCTACAATACCTTGTTGCGGAACAGAGATTTCGTTTATCTCCATATAATTCTTCCTTTCGTATCCAGTTCTCTCACCAATCCACATTGTAGTCAATGTTTCACGTAAAAGCAAAGAATAACACTTATTCTTTTACTTCTAATCCTTTTATTGCATCGAACAAAAATTGAAGTGTCGGAACTGGTCGTTGCTGTTTCTTAGCTTCCTCTAACACATATCCAACAATCGCATCGATTTCCGTTTGTCTATTCGCTCTTACATCTGCTAGCATAGATGATGTATTATGAGACGTTCTTTCACATATACCTCGTACCATTTCCCATACCATTTCTTGTTCTTCACTAACAAGAAATGCAACTTCCCTAAATACTTGCTCCATCATTTGATAAAAAAAAGGATTCGTAATTAACTCACCGTTCTGAACCCGCAATAACGCTGTCAATGGATTAATACATACATTTACTACTAATTTTTTGTACATAATACCTTTCCAATCAGCCTCTATTTGAATTGGAAAATGAGCAAAAGGAAAATAATCGAATACTTTTTTAAAATATAAAGATGGACCGCGCACTACCCCAAACTTCGTTATACCTATTCCAGTATGATGGACCGTATACCTTTCTTCTTTTTTCGCACCGTGTTCTACAATACCAACAGCTATATTCTCATTCCTTATTTTCTGTATAGCATGAAGATGCGACATTCCGTTTTGCAAAAAGATTAATGATGATTCTCCTTGCACAAACGGTAATATGTCATTTATATGGTATTGCTTCACAGCAATAAATGTATAATCTAACTTCTGATCTAACATATATTCTATCGGTAAAATGGATGGAAATACCGTTTCACGTTTCCCATCTCTAATACAAGTTACACCTGTTTTATTCAATTCTTCAGCCTGCTTAGCCGTCCTTGTAAACAACGTGACATCTTGATTACTTTTTTGTAAATAAAATGTATATAATAGACCAATAGCACCTGATCCTACAATTCCAATTTTCATTTTCACCCAAGGAATTCATATTAAATTTCCTTGCCTTCCCTCCCTTTATATCTTTCTAATTCACATGCATACATCCTACGCTTGCACTGACTCCTAACAGATAAACGCAACCTCTTCTTTCACTATGTATATACTACTTATTAACGTGCTTCTATTCTTAGTTTAGCAAATCCTCAAAAAAATAATAAAAGAAATATACTATCTTCTTCATAAAAATAAAAAAATAAGTTATAATATTATTATAAATATTTTTACTTTTCTGGATTCAACAAGATAAGAAAAGGATGTGATGTAATGGGATTCCCAAAAGTTGAGCGCTTGCTCATCAATTATAAAACATTAGATGAATTTAAAAAATTTAAAGGTTGCGGAGCTCTAGAACTATCTATGTTGGAAGAGTTACAAGCAAACATTATTGAAAACAATAGCGAATCACCATTTTATGGTATTTATTATGGCGGATCACTAATCGCACGTATGAGTCTATATATGAAAAGGGATGGTGGCGAACCATTTGAAATTACTGGCCCTTACCTAGAACTTTATAAACTTGAAGTGTTACCAACTTTTCAAAAACAAGGATTTGGACAAATGCTTGTGAATTATGCAAAACAACTACAGTTCCCAGTTAAAACGATAGCACGTATCCATTCGGCTGGTTTTTGGGATAAATTAAATTTCCAACCTGTATCAGTAACTAATGGTGATTTTTATATTTGGCATCCAGAAACAAATATGAATGCGATTACAAACGAGGAATCTGCATAAGAAATAAAAAAACAGCTGCGTAACAGCTGTTTTTATTTCTTTAACTTCTCTAACTTTCCATTCGAACGAACACTATTTCTTTCCGCTACCATTACACTTCTTTTTTGATCGATATAATCAAGTAATGTTCTATACTCTTCCTCATATACTGATAATCGCTCTAGAAGTCGTTCTCTCTCTGTTTGTAGCGATTCAACTTGTTTTTGCAACACCATTAAAGAGTTTTCATCTTTATAATTTTGCAAGAAATCAATAACATCATTCAGTGTAATTGACGTAGGCTCTAATACCTCCGTCTCTTTCACTTCATAATTTTCTACTTTACGAAGTTGTTTCGCTTCTTCAATACGTTCTTTATATTGCTTTCTCACGTAAGAATTCCATCTAAATCCACATGCTGCTGGTGTACGAGACAAATGTCTTCCCACTTCTTTAAAGGCAGAAAGTTGCGTTCCACCTTCTTGAATATGCCGGAGTACTACTTCTGCCAGAAGCAAATCTTCATCATCAGTCCAAGCATCTTGTCTTGTTGTCGCCATCTCTCTAGTCCTCCCTATGCATTTTTTATTAAGCATATGCAGTTACTAGAAAAGATAGAATACAACAACTAAAGAATAAAACAAAAAAAATAAACGCAGAAGATATCTTCTACGTTTATTTTCCCGCAATTACTTGCTGATTACTTCTTTACCTTTGTAAGTACCGCATGCTTTACATACACGGTGAGCTAATTTCGCTTCACCACAGCTTGGGCACTCTACCATACCAGGTACTGATAATTTGAAATGCGTACGACGCTTTCTTTTTACTGTTTTAGAAGTTCTTCTAAAAGGTACAGCCATTCTTCCCACCTCCTTAAAAGAAATAATTATTTTCATATGAAGGCCTAAACCAGTCTTCCGATTATTTGTCAAAAAACTTTGCAAGTCCTGCCAATCTTGGATCAACAGCCTTTTCTTTGTTTTCTTCCGAAATCACTTGCCAGTCTTGACCTTGCATCGGTGCTCCACCAGAAACATCATCACTGAAAATTTGCATTGGAATCTCCAAAAGTATATTTTCCTTGATTACGGGCAGTAAGTCAAGTACTTCTCCTTCTAAACAATGAATTTCAGCTTCTGTTTCAAACTCTTCTTCTGAAGTTTGGAACACCTCAGTTGTTTTAATGTCAAATGGTAATGTCACATCTACTAAAGAGCGAGAACATGGTAAAACCATGCTTCCAGTTATATGTAGATGGAACGTAAACTTCCCGGAGCCAAAATCAACTCTTCCTGTTACATGAACAGGATTAATTTCACGAATATCTTTCTCGACCTCTTTTAGCTCACTTACATCTACCATCTCATCCAATGTCAATCCTTTATTTCTCAATTTATTCAATTGATGGATGGACCATTTCATATCATATCACCTCAAGGCAACAAACAAAATTATAGCTAGCCATTTTATATTTGTCAATGTTTTTTCTTTACACTATAATGAAGTCATCATAGTAAATAATATATAGAGTATCATGTTTTCCAAAAAGATGCTACATCGAAAGGAGAGATTATCATAAAAGCCAGTGGTATTGTCGTTGAATATAACCCTTTTCATAACGGTCATGATTATCATGTGCAACAAACAAAAAAGTTAACACACTCTGATATTATAATTGCCGTTATGAGTGGCCCTTTTTTGCAGCGTGGTGAGCCCGCACTCATTTCCAAATGGTATCGCACTAAAATGGCCTTAGCAAGCGGTGTAGACCTTATTGTAGAGCTTCCATACGCATTTGCAACACAAAAAGCTGAAACTTTTGCAAATGGTGCTATTTCCATCTTAAATGCCTTACGCGTTTCTGAAATTTGTTTTGGGAGTGAAGATGGACAAATCGAAAATTTTTATAATACCATCTCTGTACAAAAAAACGAAGAAGCGACTTTTAATCGTCTCGTAAAGCAATTTATGAGCGCAGGTAATAGTTACGCCAAAGCTACATCTGAAGCCTTTCTACACATTTTACCATCCAAAAAAAACATCGATATGTCACAACCAAATAACATTTTAGGCTTTCAATACATAAAAGCAATTCTGGCGCAAAATAGTTCTATACAAGCACAAACTATAAAAAGATATGCATCTCATTATCACGATGAAACATTTAGCAACCAACATATCGCAAGTGCAACGAGTATTCGTAAACAACTCTTTAGCGAAAATGGTTCATTTACAGAAATTGAGCCTTTTATCCCGAAAGCAACCGCTTCTCTTTTAGCAACTTATAAACAAAACTTCGGGATATTACATAATTGGGAACAATACTTTTCATTTTTTAAATACAAACTTATGACGATGTCTCCAGGGGACTTACGACATATATATGAAATCGAAGAAGGTTTAGAGCATCGTATTTTATCAAAAATACAAAACAGCTCTTCCTTCCACTCATTCATGGAAGCATTAAAAACAAAACGTTATACATGGACTAGATTACAAAGAGCCTGTACACATATTTTAACAAACACGACAAAAGAAGAGATGCATACGGCAAATATAGAACAACATGCACCGTATATTCGTCTACTCGGCATGTCACAAAAAGGACAAACTTATATTTCAAAAAACAAGAAAAAAATAGAACTTCCAATCCTTACTCATACAAAAAGTTTTGACCATCCTACTTTACATATAGAGCGAAGAGCAAATTCTGTATATTTCTCTATCATGCAAGAACCATTACGGACACAACTACTAAAACAAGACGTAACACACCATCCAATTCGTTACGATGAAACAACTACAACGTTTCTATAAGAAAAACCTCTCTATTTCAGAGAGGTTTATTTTTTCTCACCCATTTTTTCCAAATACTTCAACGCATCATCCAGCGTATCCACTGGTACAACCTTCATTTTTGTTTTAATATCTTTCGCAGCCTCAAGTGCATCTTTATAGTTGGATTTCTCCGCACCTTTTTCATTTGGCGCAAAAAACACCTCAGCACCCGCATCACTAGCAGCTACCACTTTTTGCTGTATACCACCAATTGGGCCAATTTCTCCCTTTTCATTAATTGTACCTGTTCCAGCAATTTCATGTCCTTTTGTTAAATCTTCTTCCACAAGTTGATTATATATTTCTAATGTAAACATTAAGCCTGCTGATGGCCCACCTATTTCATGGGAATCAATTTTCACTTTCGGATCTACTACTAACTCTCTTTCCGTCACGATAGAGACACCTATACCTACGCGGCCATTTCCATTAGGAATTGTCTTTACATTTAAATTTTCTTTTAACTGTTTTCCGCCTCGCATGTACTCAATATTTACTGTATCTCCTTCTTTTTTCCCTGTCATATACTCAATAAATTGATCCGTCTTTTCGAATGTTTTTCCGTCGACAGCTATGATGATATCTCCAAGCTTAAGCTTCCCCTCTGACGGCATACCCTTCGCTACACCAGCAACTAATACACCTTTATTTTCAAAAGAAACAGTACGATTCGCTTGTTTATACGCATTATAAATTGCTGCATTTTGCGAGTCTTTCATTGCATAATTTTGGCGGAATTGATATTCTTCATCACTCTCGCCCCTTTGCAATATTTCTTCCGCCTTCGAAACATGTGTATATTTATTAAATTGTGCCGCTATTAAATTCACCACATTTGCCGGCCCCATCGAAACCGTTACAAGCATAAAATCACCAGATTCTTTTGTTCCACCCTCAACCTGGACATACGGCTCTAATTTCGCAGCCATTCCTGGTTTTGTTACATAGTACGGTAAACGCACATAAACAAGTAACATCGCCAATATCACACCTATTAAGATTGCATATATAAACCGAAAACGCTTAAACATTATGTTTCTCCTTCCACTGCTCAATTAATAAATAAATATTTGAAACATGTTTTTCTGCTTCTACTTCTCCGACTCGAATAATGTCTTCAATGTTTGTAAAAGCACGTGAACTAAATTGTTCCACAGCTGGTCGCATCATTAAATCTGATGCAATTTGCCGATTCATTACAAGCTCATGCTGCATAATTTCAATACTTTGCATAATTACATCATAAATAGATGTAACCTCACCATTCACCTTAATCGGAGATACATCAACAGCAATAACAATATCGGCACCTAACTCTTTTACAACCGAAACTGGGATGCGATCAATCACTCCACCATCTACTAATAATCGTCCATTTACCTTTTCTGGCACAAACACTCCAGGGACAGATATACTAGCCCTCACCGCATCTGCAACAGGACCACTTGTAAAAACCACTTTCTCCCCCTTCAATATGTCAGTAGCCACAACAGCTGTCGGGATATCTAACTCTTCTAAATTTTTATTATATGTAAACATTTTAATCATATCTTTGACACGTTTACCAGCAATAAACCCCATTTTTGGTACCGTGAAATCTAAATAGTATTTCCTCTTAAAAACAGTCGCCAATTTATACAATCGTTCAACGTTACAGCCAGCTGCATAAAATGTACCTATTAAGGCCCCCATACTACTCCCTGCAATCATATGAATCGGGATACCCGCTTCCCTTAAAACTTTTATAACGCCAATATGAGCAAATCCTTTCGCTCCTCCAGATCCAAGCGCTAAACCAATCTTCGGTTCTTTCATTTTTCTCACCCTTTAATTTTTTTCATCCCTTTTTCATACTTATGGTCTAAATTCACCACGTATCCACGTATACTGAAATGAACGTTTTTTGGGACAAAGGGGGATTTACTTACATGTATGAAAAATGGAAAACCGCTTTCCTTACCATATCAACACTATTTTTAACCTTTTCTCTTGTACTCCACCCCCAAGCTGCTTTGCAAGCTTCCATTCGAGGGTTAAATATATGGTGGGAAGTTGTATTCCCTTCACTATTACCGTTTTTCATCATTGCGGAACTTCTAATTAGTATCGGTGTTGTAAAATTTATAGGCGTTATATTAGAACCACTCATGCGACCACTTTTTCGCGTTCCAGGAATAGGTGGATTTGTTTGGGCAATGGGCATGGCCTCAGGGTTCCCTGCTGGCGCCAAATTAAGCGCTAGACTGCGTAAAAGCGATCAAATAACACAAATTGAAGCCGAGCGCCTCGTATCTTTCACAAACTCTTCTAATCCACTTTTTATTTTTGGAGCTGTTTCTATCGGTTTTTTCAATAATCCGAAATTAGGAATCGTACTAGCTGCTGCACATTATTTAAGCAACTTTGCCGTCGGATTAATAATGCGTTTTTACGGGCATAACACATCTTACACAAATGATAAACAAACTACTAAAAAACGTCCTTTTCAAAACCCTTTTTCAATCCTTCACCAAACACGCTTGCAAGAAAAAAGACCAATAGGAAAATTACTTGGGGACGCTATCGTTTCTTCCATTCAAACATTACTTATGATTGGCGGATTTATTATTTTATTTTCTGTGTTAAACAAAATGATTACTGTATTCCATATTACAGCAACTCTTTCTTTTATTATGCAACATATTTTATCATTCTTCCAACTAAGTACTGATTTTAGTATTCCGATATTATCAGGTATTTTTGAAATGACACTCGGAAGCCAAATGATTAGTCAAATAAATGAAACACCCCTTCTGCAACAAGCGATGGTAACAAGCTTCATTTTAGCATTTAGCGGCCTTTCAATTCAGGCACAAGTTGCTAGCATACTAGCTGAAACGGATATCCGATTTAAGCCATATTTTTTCGCACGACTTATCCAAAGTATTCTTGCTCCTATTTTTACGTTTATATTTTGGAAACCTTTTTATGAGAAAGTAAGTTCTTTCTCACCTATGGAAAAAGATATTCCCGTATTTTTATCCAATCATTCTTCTACACTACTTGAAATTTGGACATCTTTTGTACACTACGGACCGATTTTCACATTATTTTGTTTATACTTATATGTTATCTTATTGTTTTTACGCATGAATAAAGAAAAACCCCGTTCACTTTAACGGGGTTTGAAACTTTTCTTTTAAAGCACGCTCTACAATAGGAGGCACAAGATCTACTACACTTCCTCCATACCTCGCAACTTCTTTCACAATACTCGAACTTAAAAATGAATATTGGTTGTTTGTCATTATAAAAAAGGTTTCAATATTTTCATCTAATTTTCGATTCATAGAAGTAATTTGCATCTCATATTCAAAGTCAGAAACCGCTCGTAAACCACGTAAAATTGCATTTGCATTACGCATTTTTGCATACTCCACTAATAGCCCGCTATGCGAATCCACTTTTACATTTGGGATATCCTTTGTTGCTTCTCGAATTAAATCTAGACGTTCTTCAACTGAAAAGAATGGTTTTTTTGATGAATTGTTTAAAACAACTACGTACACTTCATCAAACACTTTTGCTCCCCTTTTAATAATATCAAGATGCCCAAGGGTAATTGGATCAAAACTCCCTGAAGAAATAGCTATACTTGTCATTCTGTCTCCTCACCTTCATACTTATAAATCGATATTGCTGTAATCCCATAATTTTCAGCTCTTACTTTTACAAGATTCCCTATAGAATCAGGTAAAACAACATCATTACCATGCTCTGACATAATTAATCCATCTCTATGTAGCAATCCATGTTGATCCATCACACTAATCAAAGATACAATTTTTTGATCTTTATATGGAGGATCTATTAGTATAAGATCGAATGACATTTCACGCTTTATGAGCGCTTTCACCGCACGCTCTGCATCATTTCGATACACTTCAGCTTGTTCATGTATTCTACAACTTTCTAAATTTTGATGAATGACTTTTATCGCTTTACTATCTCGATCAACAAAAATCGCTTTTTCAATCCCTCTACTTATAGCCTCAATTCCAAGGCCACCACTACCGCCAAATAAATCAAGAGCGGTACCACCATCAAAATAAGGGCCTATCATATTAAAAATAGATTCTTTTACTTTATCCGTCGTTGGACGTGTTGTATTGCCGGGAACCGCTTTAAGTGGGTGCCCTTTACATTTTCCTGAAACTACTCTCATCTGTTGTCACTACCTTTATTTCAATCTATCGAGCGCTTATAAAATAATTTCCCACTTCAGTAACCGCTGCAAAACTATATGTAACTTTCACCTATCCATAAGAAACTTTCTCTAAAAATAACCGCTCGTCATTTTTTATGTATTTATCTCGCCATTCGCTAACACAAACCCATTATGTACATTAATTCCACTTTCCCCCGCATTAACGGGCAGTAAAACTCCCAACTCAAAATTCGGTTAGAACAAAAAGTGAGGTGGGAAATTAACTGCCCGTAAACGCCCGATTAGTGAAGGCTAATAATCAGCGGGGATGCCCCCACTGATTAAAGTTTCACTTTATCTTTTTTTATCCTATCATAAAATAAAAAAAAGAAAAATAAAAAGCCAAACATAAAATTTAAATTCATTATGTATATCTTCATTTAGATTGGACATAAATAATTATAACAACATCACCTTCGATGTTGTTGCCAACCGCGGAGAAGACTTACGTTTCCCCATAAGTTCTTCCTCCGGTTTCTCCTCTCCCTTTGCCTTCTTACTAGTACATACTAGTATAAGAAGGGCCCTGCTTTGCAGGGTTTTTTTCTTTGTCTACTTTTCATTTAAAAAGTGAGATGGTACAGTAAAAGAAAGAGGAGGAAAAGATATGATTCAACGCTTTATAGAACTTGGAGAAGGCTACTCTGATTTATATGAATTACTTGAAATTGCCAAAGCAAACCAAGAACGTATAACACATATGTTACAATTTGAAACAATTAAAAACGAAAAGAAAGTATGCTCGCTTGTTGTAATATTAAAACCGACCACTACTGGTGATTTCCAACCATTATACATATGTCGTGAAGGTATTCCTATGCCTGAAAATAAAAAAAGTAAACGTGTCATTTTATTTGAAGAGATGGCAGAAAAACTAGGAAAAAAAGTGACCACATTTACTGTAAAACCGTCCACAACTTTCCCAGAAAAAGAACTATTTTTCAATCATCTAATTGGTATTTTACGAATGAATAATTTCATTCCTCCAATGAAATAACACTTTATTTAAAGTAAAAAAATCCCACGCTAAACGTAGCAGGGGATTTTTTTACTTTAACTATAATCGTATTCTTTTGCCCGATCAGGACGGGAATTTTCAAATTCCGTTTTTAAAAACGGACGGTACGACTGTTCTATCTTTTTCACAAAAGGAAGTTTATTCAACTTATGCATCATATGCTCAATTTGTTCCATATCACAATATACAACGGCATATTTTAATCGTTTTGATATGTAATGTATGTTACCATATTTTCTTAAAATCTTGGCATGTTTCAATGAATGTAAATAAACAATCATACTTTGTCGTTGCCCGAACATAATCTTCTCCATCTTCTCCTTTTAAAAACTTATATTTTATATTTTTTGAAAACTAACCAGAAATTTATGACATAATGAAACAAACTCTGTATACGTTTTCTTACATCTTCTAAAAAACGGGGTACATCACCCCGTTTTTTTACAACCGCAACCTCCGCCAGTACCGCAACCTCCGCCACAGCCACCAGCATCGAAAAATGGATTTCCTGTTGGAACTTTAATAGAAGAGGATACCTCAGAACCAATTGCTACACTAACTTCATCTAATAACTTTTGTAAAGCAGTTTCTGCTCGTTTAAAGGTTGCAATCTTATCATGCAAGTCTACAGAACGCTTTAATTCCCTCATTTTTGTTGACACGATAGTATAGTCAGGATGGTATTTCCCAAAACGCTGCACTTCCTCATATCGTTCCTTCATCGCTGTAAATTGCTGAATTAATGTCTGAACTTCCACATCCTCATGCAATTCTTTATAACACTTACGATAATCTTCTGCTATATCTGAACAGATGATCGCTTTTGCAAGCTGCTCTGCCTTATCTAATATTAATACGCTTTCTAGCGTCGCTACAATCATGAGAGACACCTCCGAGTATTCATCATACCACATTTAGAATAGAACTACTAATTGAAGTGACTCACTTAAAAGAAAGATATGACTCTAACTATTTTCAAACAATCTCAGATACGCTTATACATTAATATGTTCCGCAATATTATATTTAAGAACATCCCATTCTCCGCCGTTTTCTTTCACATAACTAATACATGCATTTTTTAACGGGGTCTTAAACGTAATTTCATCTGGTGCAATTGCATGTAAAATAGCTTTTATCGCATGTGAATGAGCAACAATAATAATACGTTTACCAGAATGAGTTACTGCAACATCTTCTAAAGCAGCAAAGCAACGAGCTACAATTTCTTTATCTAACTCCATACCTTCTACTTTACCCTCCGCAATTAACTCTCTAACAGTTGCAACCGGCTTCCCTGAAGCTTCTCCAAAATTCCGTTCAACAAATCGTTCATCTAATAAAATGGATTGTAATCCAGCTGCCTCTGCGATTTCCTTAGCCGTTTCTTGTGCTCTAATTAACGGACTACTTATAATAATATCCCACGATTCTACTTGCAAAGCAGCCGCACTTTGACTCGCTTGCTTTTTCCCAACTTCATTAAGTGGAATATCTTCACGCCCCTGAATAATCTCTTGAAAATTCCAATCAGTTTGTCCATGTCGTACTAAACAAATTTCCGTCATGCTGCAACTCCTTTTTTAAATAATCCGCTTCTATTGTAACAAAAGTTCTGCATGACGGACATAGTTTTCCCTTCCAATTATGTCGTATTTTGCTGCTTCATATACTGAAACATATCAATCATGATCGAAGCAACCGCCAATTGATTTTGAAATTTTTCTACTTTATCTGGTATCGTTTTTTTGAAATGTTGCATAGCAGCCAACTCAAAAGCTTCTTTTTCTTCAGGATTTCGGGTTAACTTCCTATACCAGTATGGCTGCTCCCTAATATAACGCGATAAGTCCTCATCAGCCTTTATAAACTCCATAAGTTCTTCTCTCATCATCTTTCCCCCTAATCCTTTTGAAAGAAAAATGGATTATTTTCTTTGGAAGTACTTTGTTCTTGTTGCGTGCGACTTCCTTGAAACTGTTGAATAACTTGTTGCACACTCCCGATAGCACTCGTCACATTAGCTAAATGATGCTGCATTTGTTCCACATCTAGCTTTTTAAAAAAAGAAAGCATTTGTCCCATCACATCAGCAGTTTTTTCCTCTTCAGTTCGATTGTCTTTTTCCTTCTCTTTTTTATTTTCTTTTACTGAAGAAAAGGCAGGCGCTCCATCAGGTCTATAAGTTGCCCATATTGGATCTTCCTCACCAAGTAAGTACCATTCTTCATAAAATTGCTGCCAAGTTTTTTGACCACTTCTAACGTCATGAACCATTTTAGGGTGATGGTTTACAAATTCTTTAAACTGTTGAACCGATGGATGTAACGGTCCTTTTGTTGTTGGCATAATCCTCACCTCTTCATGTATATCTACTTATATTGTAAGAAAAAAAAGGCGCATGGTTCGCCTATTTTTAGACGATTCATGCACCTTTTTTTACACTACTTAAAGTTTCACTTTATTTTCGAATAAAGTTTTGCGTATAAAATTTATCAAATACCCCAACACCTAATCCGGTAAATTGTTCATTAAATAAATTTTTTCTATGCCCCTCACTATTTAACCAACCTTGTACCGCCGCAATTCCATCACTATGTTGTGCCGCTATATTCTCACCAGCAAGCTGAAACCCTACTCGTCCTCGTTGTAAACGATCTCCTAACGTACCTAATGTAGGTGAATCATGTGAAAAGTAATTATTGTCTTTCATATCTTTGCTATGTCCAATAGCAACATCTGCTGTTTGTTGATCCCACGTTAACAATGGTAGTTC
Organism: Bacillus cereus group sp. N11; assembly: GCF_016483605.1. Classification (NCBI taxonomy): domain Bacteria; kingdom Bacillati; phylum Bacillota; class Bacilli; order Caryophanales; family Bacillaceae; genus Bacillus; species Bacillus cereus group sp. N11. The sequence continues at coordinate 85,380 of NZ_JAEHBN010000010.1, read as the reverse complement.
ATGACGACTTCGAATAATATTTGTTAAATCAAAAATTTGTTGCATATTCCCATTCTCTACTTGTTTCATCTTTTCTGGTGTTAATGGTTGTTCTGCTATTAATTCACCTGAATAAACAAGCTGATACGGTCTTTGGCGCAATAACGTTTCATCATCCATATAACGAACACCAACGAGTTCATGTGTGAAATGATCAAAATATAATTGTGCCCATCCATCTTCTACAGGTACTAACGGCTGTTCCATTACTTCCGTATCAGATAACTCAAATTGATAACTATTCTTCCCTCTTTTTAATGAAATCTCATGCGAGAGCGGATTCTTTTTGTATACATCTTCATATTTTTCATTTATATAATAAGGCGGTACCTTAACTTGTTCACCAGCAACATACGCTGTTACAATTTTACGTTCAGCAACTCCAAATTGAACGTACTGATTTAAATCTTGATTGTACACCCACCATTCATAACCGTAAGCAGATGGCTCTATTCGAGCTGGTTCTCCCCACTTTGCCAATAGATTTTCAGAATCTCCACCAATCATATTTAAAACAGTGTCTGAGGAGTCCTCATCGACTTGTTTTTTCTTTTTCACAATTTTATTTTCTTGTTTTGATTGAGATGGGGTTAATATATATTGTGAAACGAGTAATTTCCCGTATAAATCAACAGCTAAAATTAAAAATGTAATCATTACGATACGCAATAATTTCTTCAAACGATATACCTCCTGCACAAAACATAAAATTGAGATATACACAAATCCTTTTATTTCCTTTTTTGTGTGTACCGTACTCTTTTCACTATATCATATTTTCACAAAAAAAGTCTGGATTATCCCTTTTCTCTCAATATGAATTGCACTTTCTTATTATTCATACTATTATAAAAATAATGATGTAACATTAAAAAAGGAGGTATTATATGCAATTTACAAATACGAAATTTAATGGGGCCGTCGTTGATTTATCCCTTTTAACTGAGATTATGGAAAAGAACCATTTTGTACTAGCTGGACAGTGGGATTACGAAAGAGTTACATACGATTATAAATTTGAAATATTAAAGGATATTTATTACTTACGAGTGCGCGGAGTTGCTGTTGAAGGCGACATTGGCAGCAGACACGCTGAAGTAAAACTACTCCCTCCCTTATTAGGAAAACATTATTATCCTCACGGTGTTGAATATGGTGATGATGAGACTTTCCCAACAAATGTACTCCAAAAAAGCGAACAACTCCTACAAAATGTCGAAAAAGAGTTAAAAGAATTTCAAATTATTGAGTAAACCGAACAAGCGCATCAATATGATGCGCTTGTTCTATTTATCTTCCTTAAGAATGAATCGTCTTTTTAACTGGATACCCATAAATGGATCCATCTTTCACTTTAATCTCATCTTCCCAGGGAACTTTATACTTACCTTCAGCTAAATCTTTTACAAACGTATACGGGTTCTCTTTCACTCCACCAGGAGTCGCTACATATCCCCTTGAGCCTAAATTATATATATTATTTTCGAGCCCCCATCCTAATCTAGCCTGATCTGCTAGCTCTGGATATACTTCGGCAGTAACAATCTCCCAAGGGTTTCGGTGCCCCTGCACTAAAGTAGTCCCATCAAAATTACATACTTGTCCTTCACCAAAGTAATAAAATACACCATCATAACCCGCTAAGTTCACTGACAATGTATACATTAAATTTTGCCATGCATTTGAACGATTGGTTAACATCCATTGTTCACTAACTTGTGTGCTATATCCGGAAATACGGATCAAGACATTCGCACCTTTATAGGCTGCTTCACGGGCTACTTCAGGGAACATGCCATCATGACAAATACAAACAGCTAATTTACTCCCTCCAGGTCCATCACAAACAGGTAAGCCTAAATCTCCAGCTTTCCAAGGCTCGACCGGCACCCAAGGATTTAACTTACGATACTTCAAAATCATTTCACCCTGTGGATCAATAATAATCGCTGTATTATAAGGTTCTCCACCATCAGGATTTCTTTCCATTATAGAAAAAACACCATACACTTCAGATTCTTTACATGCCTCAGCAAATAAGTCTGTTTCTGGCCCAGGCACTGTACATAAAAACTCTTCTGTAGTCCATTTTTTTGTATTGAGCCCTTGTGTACTATATTCGGGAAATACTATTAATTCTAATCCAGGATAACCTGATTTAGTTGAATGAATTGTTTTTATGATTTGTTTAATTTGTTTATCAATGTCTGCACGTGACTCTACTACCGGTACTGGATATTGAATTAACGCTGTTAAAAAACCACTAATCGGCTTTACCATACTTCCGCTACTACCCATTTAAATTCCCCCTTAAAATAGTTCGTGTTTATTAAAGATAACAATATAAATTTGTAACTCTCTAAAAAACTTGCACTACATATGGAATTATTACGCATGAAAGCTAGTAGTAAATTTTATATCCACTTTTAGTATACGCCAACACTAACTTAACACGAAAAGATTGAAATTTCAATCTTTTATAAATACCTAAAGCTAAAACTAAAAAAGAAAAAGCATATGGAATCCCATACACTTTTTTACTTAGTCTGTAAATATGGCGGCAATTGTTGCAACTGCTCCTTATCCTTTTCGCGTTCTCTACGCGCCCATTTAAAGAATACATAGCCGATAATCGTACCGTACACTATTTCCTGGACAATTTTCATAATGATACCGCCCGTTTGTTGGTCTTGTACTACTGGCATCCAGTGCAAAAATTCTGGTCCAGTTATATTTAATTCTGATAAAGTTCCCGCAGGTACGCATAGTTCCATCGCTTTCATCCAAGCAGCTGAATCCGTATACGTTGCAAATAACGGTGCAGTTGCAAAAATTATTAATGCACAAGCTGGCGTTAATAATATACCGTTAGCAAACATATAACCAAGTTTCTTTATATCACTTAACGTTTGATATTCTGGTAACGGATTTAACATCGGCCACCACATCATGATTGCCGCAAAAAATAATATAGCGAGGCAAATCGGATGGGCAATTTGGCTTTGTTTTACTGCATCAAAAACAACTGGCAAATGATAAAAAGAAAACAGTCCATTAAATACAAACAATGCAATAAGCGGTTTAGCAAAAATTTTCAACACAATTTGAACTAGCTTAAAAGAAGTAATATAACGATATAACCAAACTGGTATACCAAGTAATAATAAAGGCGGAACTGCAATATACATGACTGCCATTTCAAACATATGTGCACTAAATATAATATGGCCAATTAAATCAATAGGTCCACCCTTTACAAAATACAAAAGAACAATTCCAGACGTAAAATAAAAAATTTGCTTTTTACTTACCTTCGTCGCATTTTCAAATCGAGTTCTATATGGTCCAATAATTAAGAAGTATCCAATAAGAATCGAAAGCATAAATAATAAAAAGAATGGACTCCATAAAGCTTGAAAGCCAAATATCCATAAGTTACTCATTGTCACCCCCACCTTCCTAATGGTTATCCTTCCACATAATGTGAAGAGGGGGCTGTGACAACACAAGCCCCCTTATTCTTCACTTTTCAAATCCACACGATTGTCATAAAAGCTAAAATTGTAATTAATCCTATTAACAGGCCAGAATACAGAAAGAAACTTGCAGCCTCATGCCCTTTATGGCTCATATGCATAAAATAATACAATTGAAAAATTACTTGCACCACTGCCAATAGTAAAATAAACGGAACAGAGAAGGTTGGACTAAAAGTTTTTGGATATGCTACCGCTACAAATGCAACTAATGTCAGGAAAATCATTAGCGCAAACGTAATAACTTGGTGCTTCATCTCCTCTGCACTTTTTCTCTTCCGATAAACAAGATCCACCTTAGGATTATTTGTTTGTCTTATCGCCATTGTTTATCCCACCATTCCCATTAAATATACTACAGTGAAAATAAACACCCAAACTACGTCAATAAAGTGCCAATAAATTGATGCAACATAAAACTTTGGTGCGTTGTATAAATTTAAACCACGCTTCGCATTTCTAAAGATTAATGTTAAAATCCAACACAATCCAAACAATACGTGAAGTCCATGTGTACCAACAAGAGCATAAAATGCAGAGCCAAATGCACTACTTCTCATAGTATGCTTAAATTCATGTGTATAATGATAAAACTCATATATTTCAAATCCCAAAAACCCTAAGCCAAGCAACACTGTTACAAGTAGCCAAAGTTGCATTTTCTTAAAATTAAAGTTTTTCATATGGTACATCGCATATACACTCGTTAAACTACTCGTTAATAAAAGCATCGTCATAATGAAAACGAGCGGCATTTGAAACATCTCTTGAGATGTTGGTCCACCATTTGTAGAGTTTTTTAATGCTAAATATGTGCCAAACAAGGAAGCGAACAATACTGTTTCGCCTCCAAGAAATAACCAAAAACCGACAAACTTATTTTTCCCCTCAAGGGTTGCTTTTTCAGGCTCTGCTGGAAATGTTTCATTCGTTAATTTTTCATCTACATGCATTATGCCTTGCCCCCCTTATCCTCTAAATCTTCCTTATGAATATGATATCCATGATCATCGACTACTGAACGAAGGAACATTGCGCCAAATGTAATGATTAAACCAATAATTGCTACTAATAACCAGAACTTATCTTTTCCACCTTGCATATACATTGCACCGAATGCCGCTATGAATAAGCCTAGAGAAATGATAAATGGTGAAAATGAAGCATTTGGCATATGAATATCACCAACTGGTTCCGCCGCCGTCATCTCTTTATTACCTTCACGTTTTTCAATCCAAAACGGATCTAACCCGCGAACAAATGGTAATTGTTTGAAATTATATTCCGGTGTAGGTGCTGGCATTGTCCATTCTAGTGTACGTCCATCCCATGGATCACGACCAGCCTTCTCTTTTGATACAGTTGTTTTTATTACATTGAATAGAAGAACAATCGTTCCAAGAGCCATAAACACAGCTCCAATAGAACTAATCATATTCCCCATTTCCAATCCTTGCCCCTCAAGATATGTGTAGTAACGACGTGGCATACCAATCAATCCAAGGAAATGCTGAATAAAGAATGTTAAATGGAAACCGATAAAGAATAACCAAAATGTTATCTTACCTAATGTTTCATTTAATATTTTATTAAACATCAGTGGCCAATAATAATGAGCCCCTGCAAGTAAACCAAATACAACACCACCGACGATTACATAATGAAAGTGCGCTACTACGAAATAGTTATCATGAAATTGATAATCAGCTGGTGCAGATGCAAGCATAACGCCTGTAACTCCACCCATTACGAATGATGGAATAAAAGCTACCGCCCACATCATCGGTGTTGTAAAACGAATACTTCCGCCCCACATTGTAAAGAGCCAGTTAAATATTTTAATACCTGTCGGAACCGCAATTGCCATTGTCGCAACTGAGAAAATAGCATTTGCAACTGGACCAAGGCCAACAGTAAACATGTGATGCGCCCATACCATGAATCCTAAAAATCCAATTAATACTGTCGCAAACACCATCGATGAATAACCAAATAATCGTTTTTTCGAAAATGTCGCGAAGATTTCTGAGAATATTCCGAAAGCTGGGAGTATAAGAATGTATACTTCCGGATGACCGAAAATCCAGAATAAATGCTCCCATATAATTGTGTTCCCACCTAATGCTGGATTAAAGAAACTTGTTCCAAATAAACGATCTAACATTAAAAGTCCTAATCCTACAGTTAACGGCGGAAAAGCAAATAATATAAGTGAAGATGTTACAAACGTTGTCCATGTAAACATTGGCATACGCATATACGTCATTCCTGGCGCACGCATATTAATGATTGTAACAAGGAAGTTAATACCTCCAATTAATGTACCAATACCTGAAATTTGCAAGCCGAGTACATAAAAATCAACACCATGGCCTTTAGAAGCTAAAGCTAATGATGCATAAGATGTCCATCCTGCATCAGGTGCTCCACCTAAAAACCAACTTAAATTTAAAAATACTCCACCAAAGAAAAATAACCAAAATCCGAGTGAATTCAAAAACGGGAACGCTACATCACGCGCACCAATTTGAAGTGGCACGGCGGCGTTCATAAATGCAAACACGAGTGGCATAGCTGCGAGGAAAATCATTGTTGTACCGTGCATCGTTAATACTTGATTATAAGCATCCCCAACAAGAAAAGCGTTGTTAGGAATCGCTAATTGAAGGCGAATAAATAGTGCTTCTATTCCGCCTATTATAAAAAACAATCCACCTGCAATTAAATAGAGAATGGCAATCTTTTTATGGTCTACTGTCGTTAAATAATCCCATATGACAGCACCCATCCCCTGTTTTTTTGCTACAGAGCTCACGTTTTCAACCTCCCCTTCGCGAATAATCCCTCTTTACTTTTCAATCTTTAACGTTTGTAAGTATGAATTTAATGCATCAATTTGATCATCCGTTAAGTTGCCATATTTACCAGTCATTTTATTTCCTGGCTTCATATTTTCAGGATCTTTCAGCCATTTTTTTAAGTTTTCTTCATTATTTTCGGCAATACCAGCAACCGTATCACGATCAGCAAAGTTTGCTAAGTTTGGTGCGATACGAGCGGAAGGTGGTCTACTATCATTAGATCCAACTGCATGACAACCAATACAGCTTTTATTAAATATTTCTTGGCCCTCTTGCGCCTTTGTTGAAGCTACTTCTTTTTTCCCATCAATCTTCTTCATATCAGCAAGCCATTTTTTGTACTCGCTTTCATCTAAAGCTTTCACTTTAAATTGCATTAAAGAATGTGACGGGCCGCAAAACTCTGTACAAAAACCATTATAAGTGCCCGATTTATCTGCCTTTAACCACATTTTGTTTACATTGTCTGTATTTGTATCCATTTTACCAGCTAAAGATGGAACCCAGAATGAATGTTTAATATCGGCACCCTTCAAATTCAAATACACTTTCTTACCTGTGGGGATAACTAAATCTTGCGAAGTTACTATTTTTTCTGATTTATAAGAAAATTCCCACCAATAAAGATTCGCTGTTACATCAACAACGATCGTATCTTTATCAATATTCTTTTTCTCCATCGCACTTACATCAGCAAGTTTGAATGTATATGTAACCGTCGGAACAGCTAAGATTAGTAAAAGAATAATCGGAATAACTGTCCATATAATTTCTAGTTTGTGATTCCCTTCAACTTGTTCTGGAATATAATCTTCCTGACCTTTCTTTTGTCGGAAACGCACAATTACATACAAGAAAATAATAGTAACTACTAGTACTACTCCTACCATGATCGCACTCGCTAGTAAGAGCAGATCATATTGCATTTTTGCTACTTCTCCTTGCGGAATTAAAGTAGATTGAAAGGCTTTACCGCATCCCCCTAACAGTAAAGCCAGCAGTGAAACGAACGAAAGCAGTCGCCACTGTTTCTTCATACAAACAACCCCCACTTTCCTTGTGAATTAGATTGTACTTTATAGTTAAGTAAAGTAAATCTCAACGTAAAGAAATCCAATTATGTCGTTGTCTTAGAAGAATGTAACTACAATCATTGATACAAATAAGATTGTTAAATAATTTAGGGAATAAACAAACATTTGTACGGACCATTTGATGTCATCCTTCTTACGGAAGCCATAAAATCCTAAAACGATCCATCCGATGTTAAGCAATGTTGCAAGTACCATAAATGTTATCCCAAGTCCACTCATATAAAATGGTAGTGGTAATAAACATACTGTCCAAATCATAATTTGGCGTTTCGTAATTTCAAATCCATGAACTACAGGAAGCATTGGAATTCCTGCATTTCGATATTCATCAACACGTTTCATCGCTAACGCAAGGAAATGTGGGATTTGCCAAATAAACATAATTAAAAATAACATCCAAGCAATTGGATGGCCTAAAGATGGATCAATTGCTGCCCATCCAATTAAAGGTGGAACTGCTCCAGAAATACTACCTACAACAGTATTTAGCGTATACTTTCTCTTTGTCCATAAAGTATATAAAACAACATATGTGAAGGCACCAATAAATCCCATTAATACTGCCATCGGTGTTGTTAATAATAAGAATACAAATCCAAGTAGTAATATAACTAGTCCAAATGTAAGTGCAAAACCTGGTTTATACTTTCCTGTAACCGTTGGACGGGTTTTTGTTCTTTCCATTAACGGATCGATGTCTCGATCAATGTAGTTATTTAAACAACATACCCCTGCCATAATTAATCCGGAACCAACGATTGTAAAAAATAGCTTATCCAGATTGTCCATCACACTTAATCCATTAAAGTGTAACGCCAACCAAAATCCTGTAAATACAGTAAGTGTATTTGAGTTTACAATCCCCATTTTAACGAGCGCTGATAAATCTTGTAACCGAGTTGTTTCGGGTACACTTGTTACAGCTGACTCATCATGCAGCTCACTTGTTGCATGGTTCATCACTTTAACCCCCTCTTAAAACTTTCATCTTTCTTTTTGCGCCTATTTCGAATGAAATAATTCGCTTCTATATAGCAATATTATTACAGTAGAAATATTGTTAACCCATTCTACTACTAATCTACGCCCATACTCCAATATATTAAATCATATTTCCCGAACATTTTGTGAAGAAAACATGAACTTTTTGTGTCGAATATAAAAAAGCTTACTTCTTACTTATCCTTATCATAACATGATGTTACTTTCTATAATAAACTATTTTGTCATATTTAACACGTATTCTCCCCATTTCTTTTCAAAATAGCCTATTTTCCTCCTAAAAATTCCCTTATAAATTCTATTTTCACACCCTTTTTCTCCCCTTTGTCTTCCCCCTCCATTTCTTTGCTATTTTATTATTTTTTATATATCATAGGAACTAGCGCGTTTTATTCTATACATAATGGAATGAAAATATTTCGCAATAACTTCATAGCAGAAAGATGGTGAAAGAGATTGCAACGCTTTATTAAATGGTTAGCAGTCATTACAAGTCTTGATTTATTAGTAGTATTATTAGGAGGCGCTTTAGTTACAAAAACAGGTTCTGGCCAAGGCTGCGGTAAATCATGGCCGCTTTGTAATGGTGAGTTAGTTCCATCTAATTTATCGATGGAAACTATTATTGAACTAAGTCACCGCCTTACATCAGGATCAGCAGGAATACTTGTCACTCTCCTTTGTATTTTATCCTGGAAGTATTATAAACATGTGCGCGAAACAAAAACGTTAGCAATTTTATCCTTCGTATTTTTAGTTGCACAAGCATTAATGGGAGCGGCAGCCGTTGTTTGGGGTCAAATGCCAGCTGTACTTGCTATCCATTTTGGTATTTCCTTAATTTCATTCGCTTCTGTTATTTTGTTAACGTGTCTTATTTTTGAAATTGATCAGAAATTTGATGCACGTTCACTTATTATGGATAAAAAAATGAAATTTCACATTTATGGTGTAACAATTTACAGTTATATCGTCGTCTACACAGGGGCTTTAGTACGTCACGAACGAGCTAGCTTAGCCTGTCCAGACTTTCCTTTATGTAGTAAAAATAGACCATGGCCGACTCAATTACATGAGTGGGTTCAAATGGGGCATAGAGCTGCAGCGATATTAATATTCCTTTGGATACTATACGCAATGATTATTGCTATTCGTCAATATAAGCAACAAAGCGTAGTATACTGGGGATGGATTATTTCCTTTATTCTTGTAACACTTCAAGCTATTGTTGGGATTTTAGTTGTATATACAAATGCTAGTTTAGCAATGGCATTATTACATTCCCTATTCATTTCTTGCTTGTTTGCTGTATTATGCTATTTAGTTATGTTAGGAACAAGAAGTAAAGTGAACGCAAAAGAATCCGAATCAACTTCTAAACAAACAAAATAATTTAAAACTAAAATCCCTTGCCGAATCGGCAAGGGATTTTTTGCAATAAAAAAAGAGCTGTATTTACACAGCTCTTTCCTTATTTTAGTGATCTAATTCAATAAGTAAATCACCCGTTTGAATTGCATCACCATCGTTAACATATACTTTCTTCACTTTACCATTGAACGGCGCTTGAACTGTCGTTTCCATTTTCATCGCTTCTGTAATTGCCATAGAATCGCCTTTTTTCACTTCATCGCCTTCTTTTACAACTACTTTAATAACCGTTCCTGGCATCGTTGCGCTAATATGGTTTGGATTTTCACGGTTTCCTTTCACACGTTGTGCAACTGTTGCTTTCACACTTTCGTCTTTCACAACAATCTCACGTGGTTGTCCGTTAAATTCTAAGTAAAGAATACGATTTCCATCCGGCTGAGGTTCTCCAATTGATACTAGTTTAACCATCAATGTTTTACCTTGCTCAATTTCCACATCAATTTCTTCACCAAGTCTCATACCATAGAAGAATGTCGGTGTATCAAGCACAGATACATTACCATACATCTCAGCAACTTTTTCGTAGTCCATAAATACTTTCGGATATAACGCGTACGCAACTACATCGAAAATCGTTACTTCGCGTCCAAGTTTATGGAATAACTCTTCTTTTAAAGCATCAAAATCTACTGGCTCTAACAATTCACCCGGTCTTACTGTTAACGGCTCTTTCCCTTTTAAAATAATCTTTTGTAATTCTTTCGGAAAACCACCGTACGGTTGACCTAAATCACCAGAGAACATTTCAACAACAGATCCTGGGAAATCCAAAGCATGTCCACGCTCTAAAATATCTTGTTCTGTCAAATGGTTTTGAACCATAAATAATGCCATATCACCAACAACTTTTGAAGATGGCGTTACTTTTACAATGTCTCCAAACATGTCATTCACACGACGGTACATTACTTTCACTTCATCGAAGCGATCTCCTAAACCAACCGCCTTTGCTTGTTGCTGAAGATTACTATACTGCCCACCCGGCATTTCGTGCATATATACCTCTGTGTGAGGTGCATTCATACCACTTTCAAACGGTGCATAGTATTTGCGTACATCTTCCCAGTAATGAGATAGTTTTTCTAATGAATCTATATTAACATCTGGTTGTCTTTCATTTCCGCCTAATGCGTAGTATAGTGTGTTCGCACTTGGTTGTGACGTTTGACCTGCCATTGAACTCACCGCTACATCGACAATATCAACACCCGCTTCAATTGCCTTCGTATACGTTAATATACCGTTTCCGCTCGTATCATGTGTGTGCAAGTGAATCGGAATCGATACTGTCTCTTTTAATGCAGAAACTAAATCGTATGCAGCATTAGGTTTTAATAAACCTGCCATATCTTTAATACCTAATATATGAGCACCTGATGCTTCTAATTCTTTCGCCAAGTTTTTATAATAATTCAAATCATATTTACTACGTAACGGATCATGAATATCTCCTGTATAACACATTGTCGCTTCTGCAATTTTGCCAGTATCTCGTACAGCATCAATCGCAACTCTCATACCTTCTACCCAGTTTAAACTATCAAAAATTCGGAATACATCAATGCCAGCTTGAGCAGAACATTCCACAAATTTTTGAATTAAATTATCTGGATAGTTTTTGTAACCAACTGCGTTTGAAGAGCGAAGTAACATTTGGAATAAAACATTCGGCATTTTTTCACGAAGATCTAGTAATCGTTCCCATGGATCTTCTTTTAAGAAACGATACGCAACATCGAACGTTGCACCGCCCCACATTTCCGCTGAGAATAAGTTCGGTAACATTCTCGCTGTCGGCTCTGCAATTTGATGTAAATCTTTTGTACGAATACGAGTTGCAAGTAGTGACTGATGCGCATCACGGAATGTTGTATCAGTTAAAAGTACACGTTTTTGATCTTGAACCCACTTTACTAATCCATCCGCTCCACGCTCATCCAAAATTTGTTTTGTTCCATTTTGTATCGGCTCTGAGTGTACTACATTTGGTATACGAGCATCCGGGAAAATTGGTTTCTCTTTTTTCCCTACTCCCGGGAAACCATTTACTGTTACTGAACCAATGTAATTTAACATTTTCGTTCCGCGGTCTTTACGTTTCGGGAATAAGAACAGTTCAGGTGACGCGTCAATAAACGACGTATCATATTCTCCTGATAAGAAGTTTTTATGTTTTACTACATTCTCTAGGAATGGAATATTTGTTTTAATACCACGAATACGGAATTCTTTTAAGTTACGTTCCATTTTTGCAGCAGCTTGTTCAAAAGTAAGAGCCCAAGTCGTAACTTTTACAAGTAAAGAATCGTAGTACGGTGTAATAACTGCACCTTGGAAACTATTACCTGTATCAAGACGAACACCAAAGCCACCGCCTGATCGGTACGCCATAATTTTTCCTGTATCCGGCATAAAATTATTTAGTGGGTCCTCAGTCGTTACACGAGATTGGATTGCAAATCCGTGCACAACCACTTCTTCTTGCTTCGGAACACCTACCATTTTACTATGTAATGCATGTCCATCAGCTATTAAAATTTGCGATTGAACGATATCCACTCCTGTAATCATCTCTGTAATCGTATGTTCAACTTGAACACGTGGGTTTACTTCTATGAAGTAAAACTCATCACCTTTTACAAGAAATTCTACCGTTCCTGCGTTTAAATAGTTTACATTTTTCGTTAACTTCACAGCAGCTTCACAAATACGTTGACGCAAATCATCTGAAAGCGAAACGCTTGGTGCGATTTCGACAACTTTTTGATGGCGACGTTGCACAGAACAGTCACGCTCGAATAAGTGAACAACACTGCCTTCTTCATCTGCTAAAATTTGTACTTCTATATGTTTAGGTTTTTCAACGAATTTTTCAACGTATACTTCATCATTACCAAAGGCTGCTTTTGCTTCTGATTTCGCGCGATTATACGATTCTCTTAATTCTTCACTAGCTCGTACTATACGCATACCTCGACCGCCACCACCAAGGGACGCTTTAATAATAATCGGGTAATCATACTTTTCAGCAAACTCTTCGACTTCTTCTATTGAATCTATTGGGCCATCACTACCAGGAATAACCGGAATTTGTGCTAGCTGCGCTTGTGTTCTTGCTTTCACTTTATCTCCAAACATATCTAAATGCTCACTTTTCGGACCAATAAAGATAATTCCTTCTTCTTCACAACGTTTTGCAAATTGGATATTTTCTGACAAGAAACCATATCCAGGGTGGATTGCATCTACATGATTGCTTTTCGCAATCTCAATAATGCCCTCAATATCTAGATAAGCATCAATTGGCTTTTTCCCTTCCCCAACTAAATAGGACTCATCGGCTTTATAGCGATGATAAGAACCGCTATCCTCTTTAGAATAGATTGCAACTGTTTTTAATCCAAGTTCCGAACAAGCTCGAAACACACGAATTGCAATCTCTCCACGGTTAGCTACCAATACTTTTTGAATACGTTGCAGCTTTGTCATGATTTTCCCCCTCTACTTTCCTACCACTTTAGAGATAAAATATATACACACCATAAAAAGCGTGAAGTTCTTCACTTTCCACATTATATTATACTTAGAAAGTTTCACTTTATTTTTATCCATCATACCTTATTTTTTAACAAATGATAAGTTTTCTGTGCAATTTGTTTCACAAAAATAGTATAGCATACCTCTTCCTTTTCGAACAACCTAATTGTATATCACATTTGTTTTAATGTGATATATTTTTTGGATATAAAAACAATTAATATATCACATTTGAAATTACTTTAAATAAAAAAACACATTGTGCTCTACAGCACAATGTGTTTTTATTTTACAACTACAAGATGCGGTCCACCTTGTTCTCTTTCTTTAACTAACTCATTTTGTTGTTTTTCTTGTCTTTTCACATGACTAGCAATATTCAATAATATCCCCATCGCAAGTAGATTGGCTAACAAGGAACTTCCGCCGTAACTAACAAAAGGTAACGGTACCCCAGTAAGCGGTATTAATCCAGACATACCACCGACATTGATAAACGTTTGAACTCCAAACAAACTTGCAATTCCGATGGCTATTAAGCTTCCAAATGGATCTGTACACTTTTGCGCCACTCTAAATGAGCGAATGATAATTAACAATAAACAGATTAAAATGATAGCTACACCTATAAAGCCTAGTTCTTCAGATATAATCGCCATAATAAAATCCGTTTGTGGCTCTGGTAAGTAACCATACTTTTGTATACTATTCCCTAATCCTCTACCATTTAACCCGCCTGAAGCAATTCCAATAAATGAATTTATTAATTGAAATCCATCCTTTTGCGGATCGCTAAATGGATCCAGAAAAACTGAAAATCGCGCTTTTTGGTATGGACTTAATTTATAATTCCCAATAAAATACAACATCGGGACCCATACTATAGACGTTAATAAGAATCTTTTTATCCATAAATTAACACTAACTCCTGAACAAAGAAACATGATTCCTACCGTTCCCGCAATTAACATATCAGTACCTAAGTCATTTTGCTTTAAAATTAAAAACATAATTAAACCAATACCTAAAAGTACCGGTCCCGATCCTTTGAAAACGGACGTATTTGTTTCTTGCCTTTTCGCAAAAAAATGAGCCAATACGAGAATAACTGTTATCTTCACAAATTCCGCAGGCTGTATTCCAAATATCCATCCGTTTGCACCGTTTACTGACTTAGTGAAAAAGGCAGCTGCCGCTAATAAGGCAACACTAGCACCGTAACTCCCCAACAAAAAAATTCGTTTTCTCCAAACTTTATATGGGATAGTAGCCATAATTATTAATACCATTGTCCCAACAACTAAAGTAAGTAATTGTCTTTTAAAAAAGAAATTTGCTGGTTTATCAAACCGCGAAATCGCAACAATGGAACTAGAACTATATACCATTATGACTCCCAGCACACATAAAATAACAAGAGGAAGTAATAATGAATAATCCATTGATTTCCATATTCTTTTCATTTCATTTCCTCTCTCTGTTTCAAATTAATTATTGTTGTATTCCATATGTATATACGTTCTTCCTGCTTTATTATACAAATAAAAAGCTCAAACTGTTTTAGTTTGAGCCCCCTTATTTGAACCCGTTATTGTTGTTTGTTTGTAAATGCTTCATGAAGTGCAGATAACTCACGTTCGAGCTCTCCTAACATTGCTTTCCCTTGCTCTTCTGCAATAAGACCAAGGCGAACCGCAAAATCGACCTCGCGGGATAGTCCAAACATTTGTGTGTCTAAAACTTCTTCATATAATGGACATTGCGGCATTGTAAGATGGTCCATTTGCACCTTAATAAGTCTTAAAATCTTCTCTGCATCCGCTTGTAGAAGGGCTAGTGCCTTTTCCTGATGATTTGATACTGTCTCAGACGCCAAATTGATTCCCTCCGTTTCCGTCCTACTCTCTCATATCTATTAATATTAGCGATAGTTTTAATAAATTGCAATAGAAACATTTTTTGTGACAACAGTGTCTAATACTATTATACTGAAAAGTGGGAGTATAACACAAATGGGGGAACAACAATGAGCGAAATTTTATTTATTAATGGAAAAGTACGTTTTCCAATCACTATTGATCCAACTGTTTGGATTTTTGACGATCGAAAAGTAGATTTGACAACTTACTTTGATGAAACTAGAGAAAACACGTCTGAACTAGAAGCTTACTTAAAGAACACTTCAGAACATTGGGATCGTGAAATCCGTGATGGTGCTGCCTTCCCGCCAATACAACAAAGTGTAAAGAAATATAAAAAAGAACAGCTGATTACTGGGACATTTGGTATACCATTTCATCCATTTCTTGCTAACGCCGAAATTTTAGAGGACGCTATGCAAGTTGAAATTGAAACAGTAGATACTACCATTACACTACCATTAGAAACGGTCAACAAGGCCATTCTTGGTTTTTCAAAAGAAGGAAAACCATTAAAAGAGGACGGACCTGTACATCTATATTTCAATGATGGATCTAATAGACAAAATCCAATCCGTAACATCCGTAAATTCACAATTATTTAACGAGTATACTAAAAAAAGGAGTGAGCTGAAGCTCACTCCTTTTTATAATAAATCCGCTGCTAGTTGAGCTAAATTCGAGCGCTCTCCTTTAACAAACTTTACATGACCACTAATACGTTGCTCTTTAAATTTCTCGACAACGTATGTTAAACCGTTATTATATTCATCTAAATATGGATGATCGATTTGCTGAGGATCTCCCATTAATACAATCTTACTTTTCTCTCCTACTCTCGTTAATATCGTCTTCACTTCATGCTTCGTTAAATTTTGTGCCTCATCAATAATAATGAATTGGTCTGGAATACTTCTGCCACGTATATAAGTAAGAGCCTCTACTTCAATCGAACCCATTCCAGCTAAAATAGCATCTAATTCCCCTGGCTTTTTCGTATTAAATAAATACTCTAGATTATCAAAAATCGGCTGCATCCATGGTCTTAACTTTTCTTCTTTTTCTCCTGGTAAATAACCGATATCTTTTCCGACTGGAACAATTGGTCTTGCAACAAGTAATTTTTTATATAACCCTAAATCTTCCGTTTGCATTAATCCCGAAGCTAACGCAAGTAACGTTTTTCCTGTACCAGCTTTCCCCGTTAACGTTACAAGCGGAATATCTTCGCGAAGCAACAATTCTAATCCCATTATTTGCTGCACGTTTCGTGGTCGTATCCCCCACACTTGCTCATTGTGAAAAATAAGTTTCTTCACCTTCTTACCTAAGTGATCTACAATGCCAAGTGCAGAACTAGAACCCCCAAGTGCATCCTTCATTACCACAAACTGATTTGGATAAAAAGGATGATTTGCAATTTCAGATAAAGGTAATTCACCTTTTTCATAAAAATAATCCAATTGTTCTTTTGATATATACCCTTCTAAAAAACCTGAATATATATTATCTACTTCAATTACGCGATCACTTAAATAATCTTCAGCCTTCAATCCAATTGCATCAGCTTTTACCCTTACGAGCACGTCTTTACTTACTAAAATAACAGACTTCCCGTCCTCTTTTTCTTGTTCTTCTAAAGATAGATTTTTCGCTACTGCTAAAATTCGATTATCATTTGTTTTTTCTACAAAAATATCTTGTAGTTGAACAAATGAACGATGATTTAATTCAATACGAAATGTACCGCCGTTTTCTAGCGGAATACTTTCATGCAGCTTTCCTATTTCACGAAATTTATCTATTAACTTAGATACATAACGAGCATTTCGTCCTACTTCGTCCATATAACGTTTCTTCGAATCAACCTCTTCTAATACAACTGCCGGAATCACTACTTCATTGGTTTCAAATGAAAAAATAGATAAAGGATCCTGCAAAAGTACATTCGTATCTAACACATAAATTTTATCCAACCTGTTACCCCCTGACTCCACTTTTAAATTTGTAGAACAAGGGTTTCATCCATAAAATATGGACGAACCATTGTTATAATTATATGTACCGTATAAACGAGGTAGAATCGAAAATTATAGCAATTAAACCTTTTCTTTATTTTTTATTCATTTCTATTCAATATATTACTTTTAATTTTAATTATTAACGTTAAATCACAATAACTGATTCCAAAAGTTAATGAACAATTTTCTTATTCATCTCACTTATAATTCTTTTATCCCTACCAACACTTGGTTATCCAGTTTTTTTGCTGCCCGAAGATCGTATGTTTTTTCATATTTTGGTTCAATTGCAAGTTTTGCTCCATAAAACATAACATCACGTACTTCTTGCACACTTACTTCTATTACAGCTAATTTTAGAGGAATGCCTTCCATTCTATCTGTCAAAATTTCACCTGCACCACTTATGGAAAATACGGATCCATTCGCCATTATAGTCAATACCACTCCCGGATTGCGCCTTATATTTTCCACAATACGTGAACGTTGATCTACCGCAAATCGAATACTAGTTTCACTCACTGCATACACCCAAGAAATAGCACTTACGTTAGGAACTTGTTTTTCGAAATCTGTTGTTGCTACCATAACAATACATTCTTTACGGAACGTTTGTACTAAATCATCTGTTAATGTAGGCTCTACTACATTCGCCATATTTCCACCTCCAAATATACTTAATATATCCTTATCATAACTTATTTTTCGAATTGCGAAAATATTATTTTTTCCTCCTATTATTCAAAAACATCATACTTCCATGATATACTTATACCGATAGAATTCGTATTGAGGTGACGAAATGAGAGTCAAATGTATGATCTGTGATAAAAAAGATATGTTAGATGACGAAAATCCTACGGCAAAAAAACTGCGTAATCGCCCTATTCATACATATATGTGCATGGAATGTTCGGAACGAATTGCAGAGCGTACGATGGAACGTCATGCAAGTGGTAATTTCCGATTATACCGTGATAAAAAAGTTGAAGACGATTGGTAAAATATAAATAAGTCCTTAATCATATCGATAAGGACTTATTTATATTTTTCAGGTTCACGATTCATCTGATCCAAAAAACAATCAATAGCTTCTAATGGAAATCTCACAGATTTTCTTTCCCCATCAATTTCATATGTAATCAAATACATTTCCTCATTCTTTTTAACTTCCACATCCCTTAATTTATGTTCTTCATATATCATATTTTGAAATAACAAATACGTTTCTTTCGCAGCACTATCATCGGGGCGTGCTTCCGCAACTGTTTTAATCGTTAACCAATTATATAGTGCATCTTGTACTGAACGCATGTCATTAATTCCCCCTCATCCTACTTTTTCTTGTTTTGCTTGACGTAAGCGCAATCTATAAATTCCTAGTACAATTGCTGCTACAACAAGCCCCTCCCCAACAGGTAAAAATACAGCAAAAAAGGTTAACACTGTACATCCAATTGCTAAAGAAATATATATCACGATATTTTTTAGTACAGATAATTTTCTAGCAAATCCTAAATTATAAACGAGAGCACTTAATATAATAATCGTTCCATAAAGTAACCACATTCCTAACTCTGGATTTTCATCCACCTTACATAATTTAGCCAAAAAAGACATCCTTTCTAACACACTCTTCCCCCCTAGCTATAAAAACAAGTTTTCTTTATACACTTAATACAAGAGTAACTCGCAAAAAAAATACTGTCCACAAAAAAGAATAAATATTCTAAAAATAAATAAAACAAAAAAACAACTACCTTTTGGAAAGGTAGTTGTTTTTTTGTTTTTACGCTTCTACAGATTTCTTTTTCTTAGCAGCTCTTTCGCGCTCGCTCTTATCAAGAATCTTTTTACGTAGACGGATTGATTCCGGAGTCACTTCACAGAACTCGTCATCGTTTAAGTACTCTAATGACTCTTCTAAAGTCATTAAGCGTGGTTTTTTCATTGTTGAAGTTTGGTCTTTCGTTGCAGAACGAATGTTAGTTTGTTGTTTCATTTTTACAACGTTAACTGTTAAATCATTTTCACGTGTATGTTCTCCAACAATCATACCAGCATATACTTCTGTACCTGGTTCAACGAAGATTACACCGCGATCTTCAACTTGCATAATACCGTATTGTGATGCTTTTCCTGTTTCAAGTGAAACTAGAACACCTTGACGACGTCCACCTACTTGTCCAGCGTGTACTGGTTGGTAGCAATCGAATGTATGGTTTAAAATACCGTAACCACGAGTTAATGTTAAGAATTCTGTTGTGTAACCAATTAAACCACGTGCTGGAACCATGAAAGTAAGGCGAACTTGACCGTTTCCGTTATTCACCATATCTAACATTTCACCTTTACGTGCACCCATTGATTCCATAATAGAACCAGTGTATTCTTCAGGCACATCGATTTGTACGCGCTCTACAGGCTCACATCTTACGCCATCAACATCTTTAATAATTACTTCAGGTTTAGATACTTGTAGTTCATAACCTTCACGACGCATGTTTTCAATTAGGATAGATAAATGTAACTCACCACGTCCAGATACGATCCACGCATCAGGAGAATCTGTATTATCTACACGTAAACTTACATCTGTTTCTAATTGTGAACGAAGACGCTCTTCAATTTTACGAGATGTAATGTATTTACCTTCACGACCTGCAAATGGGCTGTTATTTACAAGGAATGTCATTTGTAGTGTTGGCTCATCAATACGTAATAATGGTAAAGCCTCTTCATGCTCAACTGGGCATATTGTTTCACCAACGTTAATGTCTTCCATACCTGAAACAGCTACTAAATCTCCAGCTTTTGCTTCTTCAATTTCTTGACGTTTTAATCCAATGTAACCAAATAATTTCGTTACACGGAATTGTTTTACACTTCCGTCAACCTTCATTAATGCAACTTGTTGTCCTACTTTCATAGTACCGCGGAATACGCGTCCAACTCCGATACGACCAACATAGTCATTGTAATCAAGAAGTGCTACTTGGAATTGAAGTGGCTCTTCACTGTTATCCACTGGTGCTGGAATATGTTCAATAATTGTGTCAAACAATGATTTCATATTCTCTTCTTGATTTGCTGGATTTGAATCTAAGCTTGCTGTTCCGTTCATTGCTGATGCAAATACAACTGGGAACTCTAATTGATCTTCGTTTGCACCAAGCTCGATGAATAAGTCAACAACTTCATCAACTACTTCGTCAGGGCGAGCAAAGTCACGGTCAATTTTGTTTACAACTACGATTGGTGTTAAGTTTTGCTCAAGAGCTTTCTTTAAAACAAATCGTGTTTGTGGCATACAACCTTCATATGCATCAACAACAAGTAGAACACCATCAACCATTTTCATGATACGTTCTACTTCTCCACCGAAGTCCGCATGACCAGGTGTATCTAAAATGTTAATTCTTTTATCTTCATAGTGAATCGCAGTATTTTTCGCTAAAATTGTAATACCGCGTTCTCTTTCTAGATCATTTGAGTCCATTGCGCGTTCTTCAATATGTTCATTCGCACGGAACGTCCCCGCTTGACGTAATAACTGGTCAACAAGTGTTGTTTTACCATGGTCAACGTGGGCAATAATTGCTATATTTCGTAAATCTTGTCGTTTTTTCAACATGTCCAACTCCTAATGTCTTTTTAATCCTTCTCTATTATAAGAGCGAAGGGGATACAATGGCAATCAAAATAAAATCAAGAATGAAAATATAGTTGTATTCTTACTTTTGTGAAAGTAAAATGAGATTGGAGGGTGAAGAAATGGAACACATTCAATATCGCTTTTTATTAACTGCAATTATCGGTGTTATTTTCTTAATCGGTATCGGCATTATGGTTGCTGAAAATAGTCCCATTGGTATTATTATTTGCATTATCGGCACATTTGTTACAGTTGGATATGGTTTTGTAACAAAAAGAAAAATGCGTAAATCGCAATAATGTTAAAAAGTAAGAAGCTTGTATATAGCCTCTTACTTTTTTTGTTACTGCGATATAAATGATAATACTTCCTCATATACTCCCGGTTTTGCAACTAATACACTGCTTTTCTCTATAATAGACAGCGGAGCTCCGGAGAATGTTGTCACCTTTCCTCCAACTTCCTCAACTATGATCTGCCCCCCACCAAAATCCCATGGTGATAATCTCGGCGTTACATATGCATCTATTCTTCCCGTTGCAACGTATACCATTTCTAATGCTGCACAGCCATATGATCTCGTACCCCTTGCTTTCTTAACAAGTGCCATCATACTTTCCATATTAAGCAATGGATTGTCGGTAAGCCATATCGCATTTAAAGCTATAATACCATTCTCTACTGTTCCTTTTTCCAATAGAGGAATTGGCGTATCATTACAAAACGCTCCAACTCCCTTTACCGCATGATATAATTCATCATGAACAGGATCATAAATAAGACCAATTTTTCCGATACCGTTCTCATAAATTCCAATTGAAATTGCGAAATTTCTTTTTTGATGTACAAAATTCATTGTACCATCAATTGGATCAATTAACCAAACAACCCCGTCAGAAGAAGTTATCTCATCTCCATAGCCTTCTTCTCCTAAAATATTATGGGTTGGGAATGTTTCTTTAATTTTCCCAATTAAATACTGTTCTATTTCCCGGTCCATGTTTGTTACTAAATCAGCTGCATTTGATTTCGTTTCTATAATAAGTGCTTGTTTCAGTGATGCCATTAAGCGCTCTCCTGCATCTCGAATCCACCGTTTGGCGTGTGCATCGATATCTTTCCATACCTCTTGCATGTTTAAACACTCCGATCTATACTGTTCACAGAAAAAACGAACCCTTTATAAGGTTCGCACCAACTAATTTTTTATACATATACTATTATTACGCTTCTAAACGAATCATTTCAAGTCTCAACACTTCTAATTTTTGTACGCACTCTTCTTTTTTCTGTTTGTCATCCTCCATCATTGCATCATATAAAGTTGCTAATTCATAATCTAGCTCCAAACGTAGCACCGGTATTCTCTTTTCAGCATCTGTTCTCTTTAACGCATTAATCACCTGTCTCATATTATTTGCCTCCTCCCAATATTCGTCTGCCCTCGGACTAGAATTAATTCAATTTTCTGATTTTTTGTTTTATACTATACTATGTTGGATAAATCATCTATGCAACAAAATTATATTTTTTTATTTAAATTTTTTTGTGCTGTTTTTTTTATGAATAGTACAAGCTATGCTAAAATAAAAACAAAATAGGAGTTGGAGGAACAATCATGACACTACAAACATTCAAATCAACTGATTTTGATGTCTTTACAGTTGATGGTCTCGAAGAACGAATGATTGCAATTAAAACGAACATTCATCCTAAGCTAGAAGCTTTAGGGGAACAGTTTGCAGAGTATTTATCCAAACAAACTGATGAGAACTTTTTTTATCATGTCGCAAAACATGCACGCCGCAAAGTCAATCCACCAAACGATACTTGGGTTGCTTTTTCAACAAATAAACGAGGATATAAAATGCTACCACATTTTCAAATTGGTTTATGGGGTACTCACGCCTTCATATACTTTGGTTTAATCTATGAGTGTCCACAAAAAGTGGAGACGGCTCACGCCTTCTTAGAACATTTAAATGATTTAAAAACAAATATTCCAAATGACTTCGTTTGGTCCATTGACCATACTAAACCAAGTGTAAAATTGCATAAAACGCTTGAAACAGAAGACTTACAAAAGATGATTGAACGTTTAGCTACTGTGAAAAAAGCAGAACTATTAGTTGGTATTCATATATCACCAGAGGAGTTTTCAGCAATGACCAACGAACAATTCCTTGCTAAGATTGAATCTACGATGCAATCACTCCTTCCTTTATATGCACTTTGTAATCGATAGTAGAAAACGGACAATTTATATTGTCCGTTTTTAGTTGTTATCACATTATATCACTTCAGTTTTTATTTTTCAAAATATTTTTACATTTTTACAAGCTTTTGTTCTTCGACTTCTTTCGCCCTTTGAATAGTACGATATATAGAATATCCACTTACTTCTTGAAACTCTTTATCAATTTTCTTTTCTTCTGCTTTTGATGGAACAATCTCTTTAAAACGACGATATAATCCCATTAATTCTTCTCTTCTAATTCCTTTTTCATATGCCTTCTCAATTGCTTCATAAAACTTCACAATGGCAACCATTTCTTCATTTGACCAATCGTAATCTAACGGATATTGATATTCCATTTTGCACCTCATTTATCATTTCTACGTGTTTCATTATGCTATCTTAAAGAAAATTTTTTATTCTTCATTATAGCCACTCTGCATTATACACTATTTATTCATTTTAATGGAATTGTCTTCCTCTATGAGTTGACTTGGAAATAACTATTACACATACTCACCATAAAAATATTTTTTTATATACATCTATAATTATTGGTGATATAATGCTTTTGTTTTATAGAAAATAAAGTGTGACTACCATCCAAAAGGATTTTGTGAATGGCAGGAAAACAAGTCTCGTTTTAAAAGTTAATTACCTTACTTTCCTTTTAGAATGAGATGAAATCATATAAAACAAATTCTAATAAATATTACAAAAAAGAAGGGGTGTATAGATTGTCCCAATACGAAACACCATTGTTTACCGCTTTAGTTGAGCACAGTAAGCGAAATCCAATCCAATTCCATATTCCTGGTCATAAAAAAGGACAGGGCATGGATCCTGAATTTCGCGAATTTATTGGGCATAACGCATTAGCAATTGATTTAATTAATATTGCGCCACTCGATGATTTACATCATCCAAAGGGTATGATTAAAGAAGCACAGGATTTAGCTGCTGCTGCATTTGGTGCAGATCATACTTTCTTTTCTATTCAAGGTACAAGTGGCGCTATTATGACAATGGTGATGAGCGTTTGTGGTCCTGGTGACAAAATCCTAGTACCACGAAACGTGCATAAATCAGTAATGTCAGCTATTATTTTCTCAGGTGCAAAACCTATTTTCATGCATCCTGAAATCGATCCAAAACTTGGTATTTCTCATGGAATTACAATTCAATCTGTCAAAAAAGCACTTGAAGAACACTCAGATGCCAAAGGCTTACTTGTTATTAATCCAACCTACTTTGGCTTTGCTGCAGACTTAGAACAGATTGTACAATTAGCACATTCGTACGATATCCCTGTACTAGTCGATGAGGCTCATGGTGTTCATATTCATTTTCACGATGAATTACCGATGTCAGCGATGCAAGCTGGTGCAGATATGGCAGCAACAAGTGTTCACAAATTAGGAGGCTCTTTAACTCAAAGTTCTATTCTTAATGTGAAAGAAGGTCTTGTGAACGTAAAACATGTTCAATCTATTATTAGCATGCTTACGACTACATCAACTTCTTACATCTTATTAGCATCTCTTGATGTAGCAAGAAAACGTCTTGCTACAGAAGGAACAGCGCTCATAGAACAAACAATACAATTAGCTGAACATGTTCGTGATGCTATAAATGCTATTGAGCACCTTTACTGTCCTGGAAAAGAAATGTTAGGTACAGACGCTACTTTTAACTATGATCCTACAAAGATAATTGTGTCTGTGAAAGATTTAGGTATTACCGGCCATCAGGCTGAAGTATGGCTTAGAGAGCAATATAACATTGAAGTAGAACTCTCCGATTTATACAACATACTATGTCTTATCACTTTTGGAGATACAGAAAGCGATACAAATACGCTTATTGCAGCATTACAAGATTTAGCGGAAACATTTAGAAATAGGGCAGATAAAGGTGTTCAAGTACAAGTAGAAATTCCAGAAATACCGGTGCTAGCACTTTCTCCACGAGATGCTTTTTATTCAGAAACAGAAGTCATTCCATTTGAAAATGCGGCAGGTCGTATTATAGCTGATTTTGTTATGGTTTATCCACCAGGGATTCCAATCTTTACTCCGGGGGAAATTATTACACAAGATAACTTAGAGTATATTCGTAAAAATTTAGAAGCAGGTTTACCTGT
The DNA here is from genome assembly GCF_016483605.1 of Bacillus cereus group sp. N11. Classification (NCBI taxonomy): domain Bacteria; kingdom Bacillati; phylum Bacillota; class Bacilli; order Caryophanales; family Bacillaceae; genus Bacillus; species Bacillus cereus group sp. N11. The sequence continues at coordinate 59,903 of NZ_JAEHBN010000010.1, read as the reverse complement.
ACAAGGTCCTGAAGATATGACATTACAAACATTACGTGTTATTAAAGAGTACAAGCCTATCAGTTGATAGGCTTTTCTTTCACCTTTTTTCCCTTTCTTCATACGCTACTAAAGAATGTAACGTATAGGTGGGGATACCATTATGATTGTAATAGGTCGTTCTATTGTACACCCTTATATCACAAATGAATATGAGCCATTTGCAGCTGAGAAGCAACAAATTTTATCCATAATGGCAGGAAATCAAGAAGTTTATTCCTTCCGAACTGCTGACGAACTCAGCTTTGATTTAAATTTGCGAGTTAATATTATTATTTCTGCATTAGAACTTTTTCAAAGTGGATTTCAGTTTCGTACGTTTCAACAATCCTTTTGCAACCCCCAGTTTTGGAAAAGAACATCTTTAGGGGGATTCCAACTACTTCCAAATATACCACCTTCTATTGCCATACAAGATATTTTCAAAAACGGGAAACTATATGGGACTGAATGCGCAACCGCTATGATAATTATTTTTTACAAAGCTTTACTATCATTGTATGAGGAAGAAACCTTCAATCGCCTCTTTGCAAATCTTTTACTTTATACTTGGGACTACGATCAAGATTTAAAACTCATAACAAAAACAGGTGGCGACCTTGTTCCTGGCGATCTCGTTTACTTTAAAAACCCACAAGTGAATCCAGCTACGATTGAGTGGCAAGGAGAAAACACAATCTATCTAGGAAATTTCTTTTTTTACGGACATGGCGTAGGTGTAAAAACAAAAGAAGAAATTATCTACTCATTAAATGAACGACGCGTCCCTTACGCTTTTATTTCAGCTTTTTTGACCGATACTATTACTCGTATTGATAGCCGTATAATGAGTCAATACGCCTCTCCAAACACACCACAAACAGCCATAGGGTTTATTCCGATTAGAGATGATGCAATCGTTGCTACAGTTGGCCATACAACTACAATTTATTAAAAAAAGCGCCTACACATGTAGGCGCTTTTTTTAATAATTAAGCTTTTGTATGTTCTTTATGGTCACATTCGCAATGAGATCCACATTTCCCATATAATACTGTTGATTTTTCATCTTCAAAATGTGCGATTGTTCCTTCACATACTTGGCATACGATTGTTCCCATTTTTCATTTCCCCCTGATTTTTAATAGTAATCTACTTATTTATCATTAAGCTTTCGCATTATCTCTATTAGCACAATCACAATTTGTACCACATTTCCCGTAAAGTACTGTCGTTTTCTCATCTTCAAAATGTGCGATTGTTCCTTCGCATACTTGACATACGATTGTTCCCATTTTTCATTTCCCCCTAAGTTTATGGTCCTAAAAACTTTCAGTTGTCCATGTCCTATCAATTATTGGGCTTTTGTATGCTCTGTGTGATCACATCCGCAAGATCCACATTTCCCGTAAAGTACCGTTACTTTCTCATCCTCGAAGTGTGCAATTGTACCTTCACAATCTTGACATACGATTGTTCCCATTTTTCATTTCCCCCTAAGTTTATAATCCCAAAAACTTTTGTAACCGCTTAACTTTCTGTCTTCATTTTAATATGTTATACTTTTTACGTCAATAGGTTTTTAGTATAACACATTAAATATTTTAATTTTAAATTAGTATGCGATATTAACACAAAAAAACAGCCATATTTATACGTACGACTGTTTCAAATTAATTATTCTTCATATTCTGCATGCAATGAAGTAGATGGAACGAGAAATTTAAAAAACTGAGCTAACTCCGCTGCTTCCTCTTGAGATCCTAACTTGAAAATTTCCTGCATATATTGCACATTCTCTACATCATCTTGTCCCAGTAAAGTAGACCTTCCCGTTTGCATACAAACAATGAGTGGCTTTCCAAAAAACATATTTGTATAAACAATCCCAAAGTCATAACGAGTATCATGTGTCATAAATCCTAAAAATCGTACCTTCACACTTTCATGCTCATCATACAATTTTTCAAACATTGGTTTCCACCTCTCTACATCACCTTTCCTACTCATACATAATATTAAACAAAAAAAGCAATACTCCTTTTAATTGTCAAAAAATTCAGTAGGTTGTAGAATGATATTATTCTACTAAGCTAGGGGGAACTTATATGCAACATGCCTTTATTACGCTTGTACCTAAATCCAATCAACACTCTGTTTCAACAGATGATATAAAACAACTTTTTCAGTACTATAAAACAGTTACTTCCCAAACCGGAGTTCAAATTAATTACGCTTATACAAATACCGCTTTTCCTTATGAAATTTTAGATACATCAGCAACAACATTAAAGCTTCAATCCAGTCATGATCGATATGACTCAATTTATGTCGGTGTTGGAATAGAAAATGAACAATCTTTCATTCAAATTTCTTTACCCTCTAATGCAACATTTGGTGATAAAGGGAAAGCAAATGAATTTTGCCGTTTTCTAGCGAAGAAATTAGAAGGAGAATTACAATTATTTAATGGAAGGATAATGTATTTCTATAAACGTTAGTTTAAAAACAAAAATAAACGATTAGAAAAATCATACTATTCGTGCAAGTGAGAAGCATTGCTTTTCTCCTTGCACTTAGTATGACATACGCTATCACATACGCTAAATAAAAGAATATGAGAAAAAGAAAAATTTTATAATGAAGTTTATCACGACTTGACAATAATAACACTGCTGAAAATCCACTCCATAAAACTAGATGTAAAAATGAAACTAGCGTAATTTTCATAGCGTTACCTCCTATCTCTTCTATTATAATGTGGAGTCCATCCCTCTCCATATTAAAAAAACAAACTTCTTCGTATAGAAAACATTTGAAGCTTCTACTTACTCTATGATTTATCTTCTACCATTTATTTAAGTGCTTAACTATTTATATGCCCAAACTCCCTCGTTTTTAAGTTACATTATCTTTATTTTCTTACAATATAGAATTTTCTATCAGTTGCGTGGTATAATTCCTTTGGATTAACTATAGAAAGGAATCAATGATACATGGTATTTAGTAACCTATTTTTTTATGTCTTTTTTTACCTGCAATTCTTCTAGTGTACTATTCAGTACGTAAAGAATTACAAAACATCGTTCTTTTGTTATTTAGTTTATTATTTTATGCCTGGGGAGGGCCTATATATGTCTTCCTTATGCTTTTTTCTATTTTCATTAACTATTGGTTCGGGTTATGGCTTAATACAGGACAAATATCTAATACAAATAGAAAACTCATTCTTACTATAGCAATCGTCGTCAATATTGCTATACTAGGATATTTTAAATATGCTAATTTCTTAGTAGATAATATAAACGGGATTTTTCATACAAACATTGTACTCGAAAAAATCCCATTACCAATCGGGATTTCATTTTTCACTTTCCATGCAATGAGTTATATTATTGATATTTATAAAAGAAAAGTAGAGGCTCAGCGAAATCTGTTTGATTTGGCGCTATACTTTACTATTTTCCCTCAATTAGTTGCGGGACCAATTGTTCGGTATAACACAATAGCTCATCAATTACATGTTAGAACCGTTAATGCTGATATGTTTTCAGAAGGCATTCGTCGTTTTATCCTTGGATTAGGAAAAAAAGTTTTGATTGCAAATCAATTGGGAGCTATTGCCGATGAAATATTTGCAATGGACCCAGCAACAATGAGCGTATCTACTGCTTGGATTGGTGCGATCGCTTATACATTACAAATTTATTTCGATTTTTCAGGCTACAGTGATATGGCCATTGGATTAGGAAAAATGTTCGGGTTTGATTTCTTAGAAAACTTCAATTATCCGTATATATCAAAATCGATTTCTGAATTTTGGCGTCGCTGGCATATTTCCCTTGGTTCATGGTTCCGTGATTATGTCTATATCCCACTAGGTGGCAATCGAGTATCTAGCTGGAAAATCTATCGTAATCTCTTTATAGTATGGGCGCTAACAGGTTTTTGGCATGGGGCTAGTTGGACATTTATGATTTGGGGTATCTATTACGGATGTTTAATTGCTTTGGAAAAATCCGGTTTTGAGAAAATCTTGCAAAAATTATGGTGGCCAATTCAACATGTATACGTGCTGTTTTTAGTGATTATCGGTTGGGTTTTCTTCAGAGCTGACAACTTTAGCTACTGTTCTAAATTTTTACAAGCAATGTTCGGATTAAATGGATCGTTGACTGACATTACTAGTTATTTCTATGTGATGAATTATTGGGGAATCTTTATACTTGCAATAGTGACATCAGCTCCAATTTTCTCTTGGATCAAGACTCTATTTGTAAATAAAAAGATAGTACTTTTATCTCCACTTTACTATTTGAGTGTTTTAATCATTACTATGATGTACTTAACGAATGCAACTTACAATCCATTTATTTACTTCCGCTTCTAAAGGAGGGCTAACTATGAAAAATTTAACTAATCGTATATTAATCACTGGATTTCTCGCTATTATTTTCGGGATGTGTATATGGACAGCCAAAATAATATATTGGGATAAAAAAAGTTTTTCTGATTTTGAAAACAGAGAATTAGCTTTAGATCCAGTCCTAACTATGGATACTATAAAATCCGGAAAATATTTCAAAGATACTGAATTACACTTTACAGATCATATTGCCGCACGAGATAAATTTATTGAAACTTACACAAAGTTGCAATTAAAATTCAATCGCACTTTTGTAAATAATAATTTCGTCGCAGATGACGGTTTCATTTTGTCTGCACCTACAAATATTGATATGCGTGATCAAATAAAACAATCTGTAAGTGAACTAGACAACTTAAGAAATCAATTTACAAAAACAGAATTTTATTTCCTGTTAGCTCCAAGTAAACTAACGACATTTTCGTATAAGTACCCACCATATGTAGATCGTGGGTATGATCAAAAACATCGTGATTATTTTGTACAAGAATTACAGAAAATAAATTTTCCATTTATTGATGTTCTACCTGCTATTCAAAAAGAATTTACTCACGAACAATTAGAAGAACTATACTTTAAAACGGATCACCATTGGAATATGAAAGGTGCGTTTTATGCATACGAACAAACAATGAATTACATTGCTAATCACTCTAAAGTATTTACAGGAAATGTTGTTAATCGAGATGATTATAAAACCACTATAGAAGAACCTAATGGACAATTTATCGGTAGTTGGAATAGACAATTATACAAATTAATAAAAACACCTGAAACAATTCCATATGTACAATTAAAAGAAAACCCAAATGTGTGGGATAATTATACTGTCTATCTCGGTCCAAAATCAGAAGAAACAAGTAAAATACCGATGAAAGAATTCTTTGCAGTGAACAAAAAGAAGCTTTCACCAGACTATGCATCGGTTTATCAAACAGACTATTCACAGATTAACATCTTAAATCCAAATGCAAAAAGTAAATTGCATGCTGTCATTATTAAAGATTCTTATGCAGATGCAACTTATCCTTTATTCGCACAAGAATTCGAACAAACAACTTTTATTGATCCACGATTTGGGGCAAGTAAAAATATTAAACAAGATCTTGAAAAACTAAATGCTGATATCGTCTTATTTCTTTATAATGACACTAGTACAAGTAAACAAATGTATCAATTTGAAAATAAAGAATAAAAAACAAGAGGTGAATCATTCCGATTCACCTCTTGTTTTTCTATTCATATAACACATACATAAAAAAACGTCTTCTAAATTTAGAAGACGTTTTTTTATTATTTTACAATGTGAATTGGCATTCCAAGAGCAACTTCAGCTGCTTCCATTGTGATTTCACCTAATGTTGGGTGAGCGTGGATTGTTTGAGCGATATCTTCAGCTGTCATTCCAGCTTCGATAGCTAAACCAATCTCAGAGATAATATCAGAAGCACCTGCGCCTGCAACTTGAGCACCTACAAGAAGACCATCTTCTTTACGTGTTACAAGTTGTAGGAAACCGTCAGTGCTGTTTAATGATAACGCACGACCGTTTGCAGCGAATGGGAACTTAGATACAGTTACAGTCATTCCTGCTTCTTCAGCTTGTTTCTTAGTGTAACCAACAGATGCTAATTCTGGATCAGTGAAGCATACTGCAGGAATTCCGATGTAATCGATAGCTGATGCATGGCCACTAATTGCTTCAACAGCTACTTTACCTTCGTAAGAAGCTTTGTGAGCTAATGGTGGTCCAGGAACGATATCACCGATTGCATAGATGTTTGGTACGTTTGTACGGCATTGCTCATCGATTTCGATGATACCGCGGTCAGTCATTTTAACTCCAACTTGCTCAAGACCGATTTCTTGAGTGTTTGGACGACGACCTACAGTTACTAATACGTAATCTGCTTCTACAGTTTGGATTTCACCTTTAACTTCGAAGCTAACTTTTACGCCAGTTTCTGTTTCTTCAACGCCTTTAGCCATAGCTTTTGTATGGATATTTACGTTACCTTTCTTTTGAAGAGCACGTTTAACAACAGAGCTCATTGCTTTTTCAAAACCAGCTAAGATTTCGTCGCCAGCTTCTACTACAGTAACTTCTGTACCGAAGTTAGCATATGCAGTACCTAATTCCATACCGATGTAACCGCCGCCGATTACAACAAGTTTTTTAGGAATTTCAGGTAAGCTTAAAGCACCTGTAGAGTTGATAACACGTTTAGAGTATTTGAATCCAGGAATTTCGATTGGTGTAGAACCAGTTGCAAGAACAGCATTTTTAAACGTGTACGTTTGAGCTGCATCTTCAGTCATTACGCGTAATGTGTTAGCATCTACGAAGTAAGCTTCACCGCGAATGATTTCAACTTTATTACCTTTAAGAAGGCCTTCAACACCGCCAGTTAATTTCTTAACTACGCCGTTTTTCCATTCTTGAACTTTTGTAAAGTCAACTTTTACGTTCTCTGCAGTGATACCCATGTCATCAGAATGCATTGCATTCTCATAACGATGACCTGCATTGATTAACGCTTTTGAAGGAATACATCCAACGTTTAAGCATACGCCACCAAGGTTAGCTTTTTCAATGATTGCTACCTTTTGACCTAATTGTGCTGCACGAATTGCCGCAACGTATCCACCAGGACCTGCACCAACAACGACTGTATCTAATTCAATTGGGAAATCTCCTACTACCATTGTTATTACGCCTCCATTACTAATAATTGTGGGTCATTCAATAGACGTTTAATTTGGTTTAATGCTTTTTGAGCAGTTGCGCCGTCAATTAAACGATGGTCAAAGCTTAGAGATAATGCTAATACTGGAGCTGCAACGATCTCACCATTTTTCACAACTGGCTTCTCAGCGATACGGCCGATACCAAGGATTGCTACTTCTGGGTGATTGATAACTGGAGTGAACCATTGTCCACCTGCAGAACCAATGTTTGTAATTGTGCAAGAAGCACCTTTCATTTCAGTTGGAGCTAAACGACCTTCACGGGCTTTACCAGCAAGATCATTGATCTCGTTAGAAATAGTGAAGATAGACTTGCGATCTGTATCTTTAACAACTGGTACTAATAGACCTTTGTCTGTATCAGCTGCGATACCGATGTTGAAGTAATGTTTGTGAACTACTTCTTGAGATGCATCGTCTAAAGAAGTGTTTAACATTGGGTATTCACGTAATGCAGATGTTAAAGCTTTAACAACGTACGGAAGGTAAGTTAATTTAATACCTTTGTCAGCTGCAACAGCTTTGAACTTCTTACGGTGAGCAACAAGCTCAGTTACATCAACTTCATCCATTAATGTTACGTGAGGAGCTGTATGCTTAGAGTTAACCATTGCTTTCGCAATCGCTTTACGGATACCACTCATTTTCTCACGAGTTTCTGGATATTCACCAGCTGGGATTGGTTGTGCTTTTGGTGCTTCTTCTTTCGCTGCTGCTGGAGTAGCTTCTACTGCTGCTGGAGCCTCAGTTGCAGCTACAGTTTGTCCACCATTTGCAAATGCATCGATGTCAGCTTTCACAACGCGACCGTTCTTACCAGATCCAGCTACTTTATGAATATCTACACCTTTTTCACGAGCATATTTACGAACAGATGGCATAGCGATAACGCGCTCATTTACTACTTCTGCAGTTGCTGCTGGAGTAGCTTCCGCTGCTGGAGCTTCTACTGCTGCTTCTTCAGCTTTTGGAGCTTCATCATGATCGTCACCTTTAAATTTAAGGTTTTCGTATCCAGGAGCATCAAATTTAATTAATGTATCTCCTACAATTGCAACTGTTCCTTCTTCTACAAGTACTTCAAGTACTTTACCTTTAACAGGAGAAGGGATTTCTACTACTGCTTTATCATTTTGTACTTCAAGAAGTACATCGTCTTCATTTACTTCATCGCCTGGTTTAATAAACCATTTTACGATTTCACCTTCGTGGATACCTTCACCGATATCTGGTAGTTTAAATTCAAATGCCACGGAATTCAGCCCCCTGATTCATTTCATTATTATGGAATATGTACAAAAGAAACCAGCATGTGCTGATTTCTTTTGCACATGAAAAACTAAAAATTAGAAGTTCATTACTTTGTTAACAGCTTCAACAATATCTTTATGGTTTGGTAACCATACGCTCTCAGCTTGAGAGAATGGGAATACTGTATCAGCAGCTGCAACACGTACAACTGGAGCTTCTAAGTTTAAGATTGCACGATCGTTAATTTCCGCTACAACGTTAGCTGCAATACCAGCTTGTTTTTGAGCTTCTTGAACTACAACTACGCGGCCTGTTTTTTCAACAGAAGCGATGATTGTTTCGATATCTAATGGTTGAACTGTACGTAAGTCAACCACCTCTAAAGAGATACCTTCTTTTTCAAGTTCTTCAGCAGCTTTTAATGCAGCATGAACCATAGCACCATAAGCGATAACAGATACATCTGTACCTTCACGTTTGATATCAGCTTTACCTAAATCAATTGTGTATTCACCTTCTGGTACATCTTGACGGAATGAACGGTACAATTTCATATGCTCTAAGTAGATAACTGGATCGTTGTCACGAATCGCAGAGATTAAAAGACCTTTTGCATCGTATGGAGTAGATGGAATAACAACTTTTAGACCAGGTTGTTGAGCCACTAATCCTTCTAAGCTATCAGCATGTAGTTCAGGAGTATGAACACCGCCACCGAATGGAGAACGAACTGTTACTGGAGCAGTCCAACGTCCGCCAGAACGGTAACGCATACGAGCTAATTGACCAGAAATTGAATCCATTACTTCATAAACGAAACCGAAGAATTGGATTTCTGGAACTGGACGGAATCCTTCAAGTGCAAGTCCAACTGCAAGTCCACCAATACCAGACTCTGCAAGTGGAGTATCCATTACACGATCTTCACCGAATTCAGCTTGTAAACCTTCAGTAGCACGGAATACACCGCCGTTTACACCAACGTCTTCACCAAACACAAGTACGTTAGGGTCATTTTTCATTTCAACGCGTAAAGCATCAGTGATTGCTTGAATCATTGTCATTTGAGCCATGGCTTACTTCGACTCCTTTTCTTTGTAAATTTCATATTGTTCAGCTAAGTTGTAAGGCATTTTTTCGTACATGATTTCCATTAAATCAGTAACTTTTTGTTTTGGAGCTTGGTCAGCCTTAGCAATTGCTTGTTTGATATCTTCTTTTGCTTCTTCAATTACTTTCTCTTCAACTTCTTGAGACCATAGGCCTTTAGTTTCTAAGAACTTACGGAAGCGTACGATTGGATCCTTTTGTTCCCATTCGTTTTCGATATCTTTTGTACGGTAACGAGTTGGGTCATCACCAGCCATTGTATGTGGACCATAACGGAATGTTAAAGTCTCGATTAAAGTAGGGCCTTCGCCATTTACTGCGCGCTCACGAGCGAAAGCAGTTGCTGCGTATACAGCTAATGGATCCATACCGTCTACTTGAATTCCGTAAATACCTGCTGCTACTGCTTTTTGTGCTACAGTTTTAGCTGCAGATTGTTTTTCTACTGGAGTAGAGATTGCATAACGGTTGTTTTGAACAACGAAGATTGCTGGAGCTTTGAATGCACCTGCAAAGTTCATACCTTCGTAGAAGTCACCTTGTGAAGCACCACCGTCACCAGTGTAAGTAATTGCAACAGATTTTTTACCACGTAGTTTCATACCTAACGCAACACCAGCAGTTTGGATGATTTGCGCACCGATAATGATTTGTGGAGCTAGTGCATTTACATTCTCAGGCATTTGGTTACCCATGAAGTGTCCACGAGAGAATAAGAATGCTTGATATAATGGTAATCCGTGCCATACTAATTGTGGTACATCACGGTATCCTGGTAAGATAAAGTCTTCTGCTTCAAGTGCGAAATGACTTGCTAATTGAGAAGCTTCTTGTCCAGCTGTAGGTGCGTAGAAACCTAAACGTCCTTGACGGTTTAAAGAAATAGAACGTTGATCTAGTACGCGAGTATACACCATACGACGCATTAATTCTTTTAATTGATCATCAGATAATTCAGGCATAGCTGCTTCATTCACAACTTCGCCATTTTCATTTAAAATTTGTAATGTTTCAAATTGAGCTGCGATAGCTTTCATTTGCTCATCAACATTAAATAGGGTCTTTTTTGTTTTAGTACCCATTCCGTTCACCTCTTCCTCTCTTGAACCATATTCTGAAACGCTTTCACTGGCTATTTTCCAGTTTAAAAAGCGCAACGATGTAAACCAACATGTTTGTCTGTCGGTTGAGAATAATTTTGTGTACCTAACAATCTGTACTAATGTTTTTTCAGAAACATATTAATACAATCTTGATCACGTTTTTTAGTTTACAACTATTCTAATTACGATGTCAATTACTTTGAATACGTTTTTTTATAAATAATATGCAGGTTTCTATTACACAAACGTGTTTTTATTTTTCACATCTGTATTAGTAAGCATTGACCCACTGTTATATTATTCCCTTTTTCACTTATTTTTTCTCTTAGAATAATATGTAAACGATTTAATTCTCTTTAGTTTTTCTCTCTTCGTAACAAAAATATACAAACTCTTCTTCCTTTTTTAGGTAAATACCTATACATCACCACACTCTCTTCCATACATTATAGTAACCGCAGTATTAGCGGGAAATGAAAAAGGAGGTCATCTCATGTACGGATACTCATATTGCTATCCAACTTGTTCATATCCTTCCTACGGTTATGGCGGTTCTTGTGGCGGATCTGGACGCGGCTTTGCCTTAATCGTTGTGTTGTTTATCCTTTTAATTATCGTTGGTGCTGCTTGCATTCGCTAATGTAAAATGAAACAACTATGGAAAGAAACAGACGGCTTTGCCGTCTTTTCTTTTTATCTCATACATAACTCCTCTATAGAAGAACGATTTGCAAATAGTTACCCTTACTTGCCGATGACTTTTCTCATCTCCTTTGGTAGACTAAAGAGGAAAGGAGAGATTACATATGCTTACAATGAACGATGTAATTCGCGAAGGAGATCCTATTTTGCGAGATGTTGCAGAAGAGGTGTCGTTACCAGCGAGTGAAGAAGATACAAATACCCTTAAAGAAATGATTGATTTTGTAATAAATAGCCAGGATCCTGAACTGGCTGAAAAATACAGTTTACGCCCTGGAATCGGATTAGCAGCTCCGCAAATCGGTATTTCAAAGAAAATGATTGCGGTTCATGTAACTGATACGAACGGTACGTTATATAGCCATGCATTATTCAATCCAAAAATCATTAGTCATTCTGTTGAACGTACATATTTACAAAGCGGTGAAGGTTGTCTATCTGTAGACCGCGAAGTACCTGGCTATGTCCCTCGTTACACAAGAATTACAGTGAAAGCAACATCTATTAATGGAGAAGAAGTAAAATTACGCTTAAAAGGCTTACCGGCAATTGTATTCCAACATGAGATTGATCATTTAAATGGTGTTATGTTCTATGACCATATTAATAAAGAAAATCCATTTACCGCTCCTGATGATTCAAAACCTTTAGAGCGCTAATAATAAAAAGGCGGGAATTAATCTCCCGCCTTTTTATTTTATGAAATGGGTTCCATATTTACTTATAACAGGCCAGCCCATTTTAATCCATGATATATACCGTCTTCACTTACATCCTTTGTCACATGATTTGCAAGTTTTTTCAAATCTTCATGACCATTCCCCATCACAATGCCCGTCCCAACTGCTTCAATCATTTCTAAATCGTTTAAACCATCCCCAAATGCATACACTTGTTCACGGCTAAATCCTAATTTTTCAATGAACTTCTCAATCCCTTTTGCCTTAGAACCACCATTAGGAATGATATCCATTGAATACGCATGCCAACGAATAAAATGAAAATCCGGATATTGATTAATAAACTTTTCCTCTTCATTTACTTCACAAAAAAGAAGCGTTTGATAAATATCGCGTTTTTCGTAAAAATCAGGTTCATATGCCGGATGCTCGAACTGCAAGCTTCCAAAACCTTCTTTCACATAATCATGATATTCCACTGTCGCTCTCATTTCTTGATGGTCAAGATATACAAGTGGATATCCTTCTTGTTTTGCAAACTGAGTAAACTTATGCAAGGCAGCTGGGTGTAACGGATTATTAAATACTACTTCATCTTCAAAGACAACATACTGTCCATTAAAACTAACATAATTATGTATATTGAGTTCCTTACGAATATCTTCAAACATAAACGGTGCGCGTCCTGTCGCAATTGCTACATGCACCCCTTTTTCCTGCAAATGTCTTACTGCATCTCGTGTAGATTGCGGAATTTTTTTATCGTGATCTAATAATGTTCCATCAATATCAAAAAAGACAATTTTATCATTCATTTGTCAAAACCCTTTCTGGCACTCTTTACTCCTATTTTGATAATCGCTTTTCAAATTCTAAAAAAAAGTATAACATATTAAACATCTGTGAAGAAAGCGTTCACTTTCTGACCTTATTTATGAAACATGCATATATATATTAGTAAAAAGGGTGAATACTTGTTCTAATGAATTTTCTTGTCCATTCTTCCTCATACTATATCTATAACTAACGGCTACTAATCGTTACTATAGAATAACTTTCACTGTATGAGAAAGGACAAGGTTTTCCATTCACTTTCCCCTCTTTCTTATGTCAGAGATAGAGTTTTCACTAGTAATATGCATGTTTAGAATAAGGAAAGGAAGGAGTAATCATGCTGAAGAAGCTGAAGAAAAAGCTTAAGCGTTATTTAAACGATTTAGTCCGGAAGAAGACAATCGCTTAAATTATGCCCATTTCGGGCTTTTTCTTCATTCTCATTCGAAAAAACATGAAAATCGTGACTGTTTGCTTTATAATAAGTAACAGATAATGCAAAACATAGACAAGGAGAGGTTTTCCAAATGATTTTTAAAGTATTTTATCAAGAAAAATTAACTGAGGTCCCAGTACGTGAAAATACAAAAGTTGTATATTTAGAGGCTACGTCTGAAAAGGATGTTCGTAAAAAATTAAATAAGTTCGCATATAATATCGAGTTTGTTCAGTCTGTTACTGGCGCCCATCTTGAATATGAAAAACAAAACGCTGATTTAGTATTAGCGGAGATTGTATAGCCATATGAAATTTCTAAAAAATGATCAAGTTGCCGTTTTTGCTCTCGGTGGTCTTGGTGAAATCGGTAAGAATACATATGCTGTTCAATTTCAAGATGAAATTATTATAATTGACGCTGGAATTAAATTTCCAGAAGACGAACTCCTCGGGATCGATTATGTAATACCTGATTACACTTATTTTGTGCGAAACGAAGATAAAATTAAAGGATTATTCATTACACATGGTCACGAAGATCATATCGGTGGAATCCCTTATCTATTACGTCAAGTAAACATTCCAATTTACGGTGGAAAATTAGCAATTGCACTAATAAAAAACAAATTAGAAGAGCACGGATTACTTCGTAAAGCGAAGCTTTATGAAATTCAAGAAGATGATGTTATTAAATTTAAAAAGACATCTGTTTCCTTCTTCCGTACAACTCACAGTATTCCGGATTCATACGGAGTTGTTGTGAAAACACCTCAAGGACAAGTCGTTCATACAGGTGATTTCAAATTCGATTTCACACCAGTCGGTGAGCCAGCAGATTTAACAAAAATGGCTGAAATCGGAAAAGACGGTGTACTTTGTCTCTTATCTGACAGTACAAACAGTGAAGTTCCAAACTTTACGATGTCTGAGCGCCGTGTTGGCGATAGTATTCAAGATATATTCCGCAAAGTAGAAGGTCGTATTATCTTCGCAACCTTTGCATCGAATATCCATCGCTTACAACAAGTTGTTGAGGCTGCTGTTGAAAATAATCGTAAAGTAGCTGTATTTGGTCGAAGTATGGAAGCAGCTATCGAGATTGGACAAAACCTTGGGTATATCCGATGTCCAAAAGATACATTCATAGACACATCTCAACTAAACCGCCTACCAGCTAATAAAGTGGTTATTTTATGTACTGGTAGTCAAGGTGAACCAATGGCAGCACTTTCCCGTATTGCGAATGGTACTCATCGTCAAATTCAAATTATTCCTGGCGACACAGTTGTTTTCTCTTCTTCACCAATCCCTGGTAACACAATTAGTGTAAGTCGTACAATTAACATGTTGTATCGTGCTGGTGCTAATGTAGTCCATGGCAAGCTGTCAAACATTCATACGAGTGGACATGGCGGACAAGAAGAGCAAAAACTAATGCTACGTCTAATTAAACCAAAGTATTTCATGCCAATTCATGGTGAATATCGTATGCAACGTATGCATATGAAATTAGCGAATGATTGCGGTATTCCAGAAGAGAACTGTTTCATCATGGATAACGGAGATGTTCTTGCCTTGCGTTCAGATGAAGCAAGTGTAGCTGGAAAAATTCCATCTGGTTCTGTCTATATTGATGGAAATGGTATTGGAGATATCGGTAATATCGTATTACGCGATCGTCGCATCCTTTCTGAAGAAGGGCTTGTAATTGTAGTTGTAAGCATTGATATGAAAGAATTTAAAGTTGCAGCAGGACCTGATATCATCTCGCGTGGTTTCGTTTATATGCGTGAAAGCAGCGATTTAATTAACGATGCTCAAACATTGATTACAACACATTTAGAAAAAGTAATGGAACGTAAAACAACACAATGGTCTGAAATTAAAAATGAGATTACAGACACATTAGCACCATTCCTATACGAAAAAACGAAACGTCGCCCAATGATTTTACCAATCATTATGGAAATATAAGAAAAAGGACAATGCCTTCATGGCATTGTCCTTTTCTCTTATCTTAAAAAGTGTTTAAAACGATCTACTTCGTCATCATGACCAATTACAATTAATATATCCCCCGCTTGAATATTTTCCGTAGCTCGAGGAGAGACGATAACTTCTTTACCACGTTTAATTGCTACAATATTCAATCCAAACTTCGCACGAATATCTAATTCAATTAAAGAGTGCCCATCAATTTTTTTATTTGCAATAATCTCTACAATACTATGCTCATCTGAAAGCTCAAGATAATCTAATACATTACTTGATGCAATATTATTAGCAATCCGTTTTCCCATATCACGCTCTGGATGTACAATGTGATCTGCACCTATCTTACTTAATACTTTTTCATGATAGTCATTTTGAGCTTTTACAGTAATATTTTTTACACCTAACTCTTTCAAAATTAACGTTGTTAAAATACTTGAATTTAAATTATCTCCAATAGCAACGACTACATGATCAAAATTACGAATGCCGAGACTTTTCAATACCATCTCATCTGTTGAATCTGCAATTACAGCATGTGAAGCTATATTTGCAAACTCATTAATTTTATCCTCATCTGAATCAATTGCCATTACTTCCATACCTAATTGAGCTAGTTCTCGGCAAATACTTCCACCGAAACGCCCAAGCCCGATGACAGCAAATTCTTTTTCTTTCTCACTCACAGGAATTCCTCCAATAACTTCAAGTACTATGTATTTTCATTGTAACATACTTTATATACGTCACAAAAACGTGTAAATCATACTTATTTTTGTTTTTGTATATAAAAATATTGTTGTAAATAAAAGGCGATACCAACAAGTAACATACCAAATACAAATATATTTCCAAACGAACTAAATGTTTCAAAAACGAACAATAACGTTTCTTGGCCGAAAAAAGCAAATAGAAGCTGCGTAAAAGCAAATACAAGCGCCCATATGTAATGATGTTGATGGAATAAATAATGCGTTGCGCCTAAAAAAGCAATAAATGAAACGATGAAAATCCACCAATTTTCTAACAACAGTTGCCAATTAGAAAATTGGTATCCATTCACTAATATCGCAATAATCCCGATAACCGCCATTGTTGGCACACTCCAGAATAGTGCTCGCCCTCTAAAGAAGCGGGTACCTTGAACATCTCCTTTTTCATATGCAATGTATGTTAGTACTACTGTACTTATATACAAAACAGAAAGAATCGTTAAAACGATAATAAGCCAAAAGTGTAATTGATAATATTCATGCTCTATATTTGTCACGATTGCAGCTAGCATACACGGGATTAACATTCCCGTCCAACCATCTACTTTTCTTTCATTCCAAAAGACCGTATTACCAATTCGTATACCTAGCAGCATAAAAATAATGATACCTAGTACAAATAATGTAGTTTTATTCCCTACTAAACTCGTTGAGAAAGCAATTAATCCAATAAATAAAAAGAGCACAAACCCATTCATAATTTCTAGTACAGGTGATAAATACCTCTTCACCCATTTGTATGTTTCGTCATATTCATTATTATCTACTAGACGATAGGCATAAAAACTTATTCCAAAATAAACCGCCGCAATAATAACATACGCATATAAGACGAAACATAAAATCGCACTGCTAATTTGCACGTAATTCCCCACCCTTTTTTCTATGTTTCACATTGATTTTACACACTTTTCATACTAAAAGTAAACATATATAAGTTAGTCAAATAATTAATAATGAGCAGTGGCTAAAACCCCCTGCTCATTATTAAAACAGTACAATTAACTTTAATTCTTTCATTTGTATGTAAATGTCTAAAATCAATCTATACGAGCGTTACTTACACCTCAGAACAAAAAGTTTTTTGGAACCTTCAAGAAAGCGGAAGTTTTATTTTCTATTTCCTTTCCACTTTACATATTGGCTTAAAAATGTAATTGCCTTTTCAATCACTTCTTCGTCTGGTTTTAATTTCGCATGATGTAAACCATATTCTGAATTTACTCCAAGCCAAAACATAAATCCAGGGATTTCTCGAAGCATATAACCAAAATCTTCACCTGTCATTGCCTCAGTACATGTAATAACATTCATATCCGTTTGTTTATGTACAAATTGCATAAACTCTCTCGTTAACTCTTCGTGGTTATATACTTGATGATACATTGCTCCGTAATCTATAATCGCCTCACACTGGAAAGAAGCTTCGATACCTGCAACAATTGCCTCAATTCTGCTTTTCACACGCTTCATTGATTCCACTGATAATGTTCGAATCGTTCCTTCTAAACGAGATTTTTCTGCGATAATATTTTGAACTGTACCACCTGTTATTTTTCCAATTGTAATTACCGCACTGTCAAGAGGATTCACATTACGACTTATAACGGATTGAAGTTGTGTAACAAGGTGACTGGCTGCAACAATCATATCATTCGCAGTATGTGGATAAGCCGCATGTCCACCTTTTCCTTTTAAATCAACATATAATTCTGATGTATTCGCAAATAACAGACCTTCTTTTGTCGCAATTGTTCCTACAGCGTATTCTGGTGCAATATGAAGACCAAGAATTATATTAGGCTTCCATCCTTTTAGCTCTTCACTTTCTAACATAGGAAGAGCGCCACCTGGGCCTTCTTCTGCCGGCTGGAATAGAAACACAAGGTCATCATCTATTCTTTCACTCACAGCTGCTGTTAGGAGGCCTAGACCAATTGTTGTATGCAAATCATGTCCACATGCATGCATCATTCCTTTATGTACAGAAGCAAATTCGTATCCAGTTTCCTCTGTTATTGGCAAACCATCTATATCTGCACGATAACCTATTATTTTCTCTGGGCTTTTCCCATTTACTTTAACAATTACACCTGTTTTCCATGTTCTCACTTCCAAATATTCGTTAGGAAGTGTTTCTATATACTCTAAAATGTACTGTTGTGTTTTCCACTCTTTAAATCCAATTTCCGGGATTTTGTGTAAATCTCTACGAACTTGGACAAATTTGCTTACTGTCATTTTTGCACCTCTATCTATAAAAAGCGCAAGAGCCTATTTATGCTCTTACGCTTTTTGTTTTTTATTTCTCTGGGTTTAATTGACGAAGCTCTTGTTTGATTTCAGTTTTCGCTTTTGTCTTCTCATCAATTTCTTTAATTACACGTGCTGGAGTTCCCGCAACAACTGTATATGGAGGCACATCTTCTGTTACAACAGCTCCTGCTGCTACAACTGCACCTTTACCTACTGTAACGCCCTCTAAAACAACTACATTTGCACCAATTACAACATCGTCTTCAACGATAACTGGTTTTGCAGAAGGTGGCTCAATAACACCCGCAAGTACAGCACCTGCACCTACGTGACAGTTTTTCCCAACCGTTGCACGTCCACCAAGCACTGCGTTCATGTCGATCATAGTACCTTCGCCGATTACAGCACCGATGTTAATTGTTGCATTCATCATGATAACAGCGTTGTCACCAATTTCAACGTGGTCACGAATAATTGCGCCTGGCTCAATACGAGCTTTAATGCCTTTTAAATCAAGCATTGGGATTGCAGAATTACGACGATCGTTCTCAACTACATAGTCAACAATGTGCTTGCTATTTTCATCAAGAATTGTCTTAATTTCAGACCATTCTCCGAATACTACACCAGATTTTTTATTTACAAATGCTTGTACTGTTTCAGGGAACGTTACTTCTTTTAAATCCCCTTTTATGTATACCTTTACAGGAGTTTTCTTTTCACTTTTTTGAATAAACGAAATAATTTCGTTAGCGTCCATCATTTTCATTCTTGTTGCCTCCTAAATCCATTTATATTGTTACTCTACCAAACGATAGAGCGAGTAGCAAGACAATAATCTTATTTTTCCCTTTGAATTTCTTCTATAATTTCTAAAAACGCTTGTACTTGCTTCAATTGTCTTGCTGATTCACTCGTTAACAACCATGTTTCTCTCGTTAATTGAACAGGTGTTTTATACATATTTTCCTGCACTTCTTTTAATACTGTAGAAGGCAATAACGCATAACCTATACCATTTAGAACAAGTTGTTTGCACGTCTCAATTTGATCAACTACAATTGTTCGCTTAGGTGGGTTAGAAAATAACCCATACCACCAATTTTGTATTTGACCATAATAAGTCGAATCACTTTTAAATTGAATAAATGGTCTATTTGTTTCTTTTAACATCGAAATATCTTTTATTTCTTTATCGACTAAATATAATTCATCTTCAAATAATTGTTGCTTTTGTCCTTTATATTCCTGTGATCCCCTTAATATAGCTACATGAACATCGCCCTCATAAAATTGCTTTTGCACTTCACTACTCCAGCCAGTAAACAGCGATATCTTCACAGAAGGATACTTTTGTACAAACTTTTTCAACACAGGAGGGAGCCAATATTGACCAATAACCGATGCAACAGCTATTTTTAACGTTCCATATGTTTCCGTTCTAAAAACTGCCAGTTCGCTCTTAATATTCTCTTCTCTTTGTAACATTTCTTTTGCATAATTTGCGACTTTTTCCCCTTCAGGTGTAATTGTCAATCCTTTTTGTGAACGAATAAAAAATTTCATTCCCCATTGTTTCTCCATAGATTGTAATCGTTGACTAAGCGCAGGTTGGGAAACAAATAAACGTTCCGCCGCTTTTCTCATATTTGATTCCTGGGCTAACACAACCATCATTTGAAAATCATCAATTTGCAACTTTCTCCCTCTTTCCTTAGCTTCCATACACCTTATTTCAATAAGCTTTTCATCCTGAATTTAACTGAATACTTTTATACAAAAAATACAATTTTTCAGTTCGAACTTTCCTTATGTTTTATGTCTTTTTAAATATAATACATACACAACTGATATGCACGAAAAAAAGTGACTTCTCCGTTTCTATGAAGTCACTTTCCTCCTATTATCTATCGATTATGCTGCCGTACTTTTTTATTCAATAATTTTAAAATAGCTCTACGTGTTAAAATCCCCTCGAAATACCCTTCTTCATTTACAGCACAAATAAAAGGATGATCAATTGTCATTTCTAAAGCTTTTGCAAATGAATCTTCTAACTTAAGAACCGGAATATCTTCCTTCATCACTTGTTCTACTTTCATATCATCAAGTCTTTCAAACTCAATGCGCTCTAACCCTAACATACCATCTAAAATCATAGCAGTACTAATCAACCCATGTAATTTATACATTGGGTCTAAAACAGGTATTGCCGAATATCCAGATTTCACAAGAACGAGTAAAGCATGCTCTAATCCATTCCCAATTTGGACATGTGCTACTTTTTCTGATGAAATCATTAAATCTTTCACAAAAATTTGCTGAAACTCGTCTTTCGGAATACTAATCATGTTACATCCCCCATTTTCCCTTTTTCCTGCTTATATTCATCGACTCTATTCTTATTTTATGACAGCGTTTTCATATTATTATTTTGTCCTAACTTTATTTCAATAAAAATACAATTACACAGCTATTTTAGCATACAACACAAAAAAAAGACTACCATTACGGTAGCGCTTAATACCCTTTATTTTTTAATCTGTAAAATAACCTTGTGATTTTTTTATATTGCGTCACATCTGTCTTTTTCAAACCATTCTCAATATCTGTAAGTTCTACAGCTAAAATTTCACTCGCATAATTTTGTTGAAATAGAATATCTAGTAACAAACTTTCTTCTTCTTTCGTTAAAACAAATTCCCTTTGCATATACCCCTCTCCTTATAATCCCATCGTTACTCTCATTATATAAAATTTCCAACTTATTTAGTAGATGTAATATTCAGTTTTTAATAAAAACATGTAACAATTGTAACCATATAAAAATTATTTCGTATATCGATTTGCATAACTAAATGCCGCATAAGCATCCGGCTTAATTTTTGCAGTTAATCCCATCGCTTGAATTTTCGCTGTCATATCTAAAATAAATTCTTTTGTTAAACCATCATTCCCTATGTCCAAATGAATTTCCATTATGAACCCAGCCCCATCTTGAGCATATGGATGCAATAAATCCCATATGGTTTGTATATGGTTAGGAGTAAATAGGCAAGCGATTTCTTGACTAAACTGTGTTTCTAAATATATTTTCTCCCGTAATGTTGCCGGCTTATCTTTTACTGACCTATGGTGTAAACATCCCCAAGCCCCTTTTCCAACACGGTGAATATGGATTGCCGTAATAAATCTCGTATCTTTTTGATGTGCCTGTGAGTCTGTCCCAATAGATAATCGATATAAATTTCGTGGATCCTTTTCAATGAAACTACAAATGCGGTTAAAGACCGTATCAAAATTCAAATGTCTCTCTGAAACATTATAGAATTTATGCCCACCGTCCACATAGTCACGTCCTTTCCATTAGACAGACTTTTCGTATTCTCATTGTATGGGACAAAAACAAAAATTATAACTTACTATCCTTTATTCGTCTCAATATTTCGCATTACAAAATGACAAACTTGGCAAGTATAAATTACATTTTGATTCGATTGAGCCGTTAATACATGAATAATCTCTGCAGAATTGTGGCAATTAGGACAGATCACAACTGGTAAACGTTCCACATAACACACCTCCTATTTATTTTTATCACGCTATTTTCGAGCAGTAAAACTCCTGATTGATGTAGGCCAATCATCAGTCGATAATAAGCACTTCCACTGATTAAAGTCTTACTTTATTACCATTGTAGGAAAAACGAAAAATTCCTATACATATATACTGGAAAGTAAAAGAACTAAAAAAGGTACTGCCATAGGCAGTACCTTTTTTATATGTATCAAGAAATGATATCGTAAATCTCAATTGCAACCATATCGATATTATCGAATTGATACACTTGAGGTTTTTCACCTTGTTGATACACTTCTAATTCATACATTTCACTTTTATCGAAAAATTTCACGCTACATTTGCGCTCACCGTTCACTTCAAAATAGCGTTGTGCTACTTCACCGCTTACAGCTTGTTCTTGTAGACTAACAAGTCGTGTTAAAATTCCTTGGAGTAGAGACATGAAATCTCTCCTTTCTCTAATCTTCCTACCAATAGGTTTTACAGCTATACTCATTCTATCCGTCATAACAGAAAAAATGTTCCACAGTCTAGGATAAAGGTTATTGGCCAGAAACTCAACTAAAAATTTGTCGAAATGCAAAGGAAAACACAGAAAGAACATCTTTTTCCTTCTTTATTGCGATTTCCATACTGGAATAATATAATAAAAAACAGAAAAAAGGAGGAATTACAATGAAAAAAATTGAGGTTTACACACAACCTGATTGTCCGCCATGTGTCATTGTGAAAGAATTTTTAAAGCATAATAACGTTTCATATGAAGAATTTGACGTAAAAAAAGACGCTGCTGCTCGCGATCGCCTTTTATACGACTATGATTCCTATTCAACTCCAACAGTTGTAATCGACGGTGAAGTGGTTGCAGGTTTTCAAATCGAAAAATTACAACAGCTACTCAATATAGAATAGGAATAGGTAAATACCTATTCCTATTTTTATCTCGTTATTTATGGGCAGTAAAACTCCCGATTGATGAAAGCTAATAATCAGTGGGATATAAAGCCCCCACTGATTAAAGTTGCACTTTATAATTGTTGTAACCTTTTTATTTCAGTTAAAAGTTCTTGGCTTTCATGATACCCTGCTAATTTCCATTTATCTTGATCCCTTTTCAATGTTACAATTTGATATTGTCCACTTTTCGCCCGCTCATATACATATAAATTTTTATGCTCTTCATCATACGCCATTTTCGTTTCCGAATTAAAAGAAAACGGTGCTTCTTTTGCTGGAAGTAAATATTCACCACTTTGTTTATCACTTCTACTATTTTCATCTGTAAATACTTGAAGGAAATTATCTGTAAAATACGGTGATAACGTCTCTATCATCTTATTCATCGGCAAATGCTTCCCGCGAATTGAAAATTGGGTTTCATAGCCTTTTTGTATCGTTGTAAACACGTCTTTCCGATCGACTTTCAATTCCTCTTTTCCTAAAACAGTTGTAACACTATAACCAACTAGAAAGGCAACACATACAAATAGAACAAGCCATATTCCATATTTCCTCATTTTTTCACCTTCCTTTTAAAAGAACTTGTCTTTGTAGTATTCATTGTAACAATGATTATGCAAAGAAAGGGATGGTTTCGTTCGTAAAATCTTTACAACGATAGACAGCATTTTCATCACCATTTTCACTATTACCAATTTCTGATAAAAACAAACAAAAAAATGCACGAATCTCTTCGTGCATTAAAATAAAACATCTTCTTCATATAAATATTCATAAGATAAATCTATAAATAAAAAGTTTTCATCATCAATCGGGAAAGAAAATGTTCGTACCATTTCACCAGTTTCAATATCGGCATATAAATCTGAAAGTCTCGCCTTATTTTCAAAACGCATTTTCATAATATTCTCAAGAAAATACGGACGCCAACTCCAGTTCTTCATATAATACTCCGGCATCACAATCCATTCCCCATCTTTTTTCATAACATTACCTGATTGTTGAAAACCATCTTCATTGCAAATAAATATGCGAAAACTACATTGTGATATACTTTGGCTAAATTGTAATAACCAATCATTTATATCTTCATTCTTTTTTTGTTTTGACAGAACATCACCAATTCGATCACGTAACATCTCTGTTAAATGATAAATTTTTTGCAACTTCTTTTTCTCATGCTGAATAAATTGATGACATTCATTACCAAGTCTCTCTTTTAAAACATTCGTTTCAATAAAATCAGGTAAACATTCTTTTAAATAATTACCTTGATAGTATCTACCACCGTTTTTCCAAGCATATTGTAGTTGATAAAAAGCATCAATTTCTTCATATAACAACGTTGCACCAATTCTTCTTGCAAGTAAAGATAAGGAATATAAAATATCTTGATAAGATTGTATAAGTGCAGTTTGCCTTAAGTTTGTTAAATCTACTTTTAAAATATCAGGTGCTAACACGCTAATACGTTCTAAATTACTTGTACCCGTTCCAACTTTATTAATCGAAATCTGAATACCATATGTACGATAATACATAAGCAAATGATTAAATTGCTCAATATCTTCTTTACATTCATGCTCTGTTATCTCTAAAACAATGTGGTTCAAATTTAAACCTTGTTTTTCATACATCAATAAAAGTTGAAGTAAACTTTCATCTTCGTCATTCATTAATACGTTAGCATTTCGATGTATAAATAATAACAATTTTTGATTGCTTTCTAAATAACGGTTTAAAGCTTTTTCTACTATAATATTATCCGCTTCCAGTTGAAACTCACTTGGAATAGAATCATCATGAAAGAACGAAGCTAAACTTTGTATGCCCTCTTCTGTTTGAATACGTCCTACTACTTCATATCCAATTACTGTATGTTCATCAGCACTAAAAATAGCTTGATAATAAGGAAGGACTTTATCCAAGTTACTCATTACATCTAATGCATCTATCAACGTGCTTCCCTCCCTTTACTTTTCAAAAATTATAACACGATATTTACGGAAAAATAATAAAAAATCCCTTCAGTTTTCCTGAAGGGATTAGAGGGGTAAAATGCTAAGGGGAATTAGCAATTCTACTATGAAGAAAAAAGAGGTCTTAAATATACCGTATATATGACCTCTTGTAAATACCTTTCTTTCACATGTCACAATTCCGTCACATTTTACCACAAAAAAATGAATCAAACATTCATTTGGTTATCCCTCTTAAAATGGATATTGATGCAAGTGTTGTCCTCCATCCATTGTCATGCATGTTCCATTTATGTATGCAGCTTCATCTGAACATATATAATAAGCTAGACCCGCAATTTCTTCTGGCGTACCTAGTCTTCCAAGTGGCACACTTTGTAGTGTACGCTTAGCCATTTCTTCTGAAATCCATAATTTATCGGCACCGCCCGTACGTTCAATCGGCCCTGGTGCGATAGCGTTAACTCGTATTCCATATTTACGTCCCCACTCAACAGCAAGCGTTTTAGTCATTGCTAATACGCCAGCTTTTGCTGCAGCCGAATGAATAACTCCTGGACCTGCATCCCATGCATATGTCGCTACCATATTAATGATATTTCCTTTTATACCTTTCTCAATCCAATACTTCCCGACAGCTTGACTGCAATAAAATGTACCATTTAACACAATATTAATGACCGAATTCCAGCCATTCACAGATAAATCTTCTGCTGGACAAATAAAGTTGCCAGCTGCATTATTTATTAAAATATCAATTCGTCCGAACTTTTCATCAATATGTTCAATCATTTTCTGAATATCTTCAGTATTTCGTACATCCATTTGTACAGGCAATATTTGCCCTGGAAACTGTTCAATCTCTAACTTTGTTTCCTCCAGTTTTTCTTTTGTACGCCCTGTAATAACAACTCGTGCCCCTTCTTTTGCAAAACGAGTTGCCATTCCTTTTCCCATTCCACTCGATCCACCTGTTATAATTACTACCTTCTCTTTCATATATATCCCTCCCAAAAATGAATACACATTCATTTTATCATTTTATTTGATAGAAATCTTTATATTTTTAAACTTTTCTGATATTTTAACTTAAAGAGACTTCTTTTCATTCATTTTTCCGTAAGCTATACTACTTCTTTATTATTTTAAATATATTAAAAAAAACTGAAAGGAGATTTGAGTAGCCTGTATATGGAACGAAAACACATGATATAAATCAAATAGGTATACTCATACTTTTATGAAGCAAATTACACGAAGAAATTTTTTGAAAAATGGAATACGCACTTGTCTATATTCATTTATAACCACTAGTATCGGTTACTATTACGCTAAATACATAGAGCCGCATATGATCTCTTTTACAGAGCACACACTAAAATCACAGCTCATACCAAAAAGTTTTCATGGTATGAAGATTCTTCAATTTAGCGATTTACATCTCGGATACTATTTCTCGCTCCAACATTTATCTCAAATCATTTCTAAGATTAATGCTGCAAACCCAGATATTGTCCTTTTTACTGGTGATCTCATTGATAATTACCAAACATATACTGATACTCCTTTCGTTGCATCCATTTTAAAGAATATACAAGCACCCTTCGGTAAATTTGCTATTTATGGTAACCATGATCACGGCGGATATGGAACTGAATACTATGATCACATCATGCGTGAATCTGGATTTGAACTATTACTAAATAGCGAAAAACGAATTCGTCTACTGGATAATAGTGAAATTTCTATTTTCGGACTCGATGATATACTACTTGGCAAACCAAAAATAGCGGAAACACTACAACAAGCGCGGCAAAATACTTATAACATTGTTCTTGTTCACGAGCCAGATATTGCGCCACAAATTGCTACATATCCAATCAACTTGCAACTTTCTGGTCATAGCCACGGCGGACAAGTAAAAATCCCTTTTTTAGGTGCTATCGTTACCCCATCACTTGCCAAACACTACATTGAAGGCTTCTATTCCATTCAAGACTTATCTCTCTATGTCAATCGCGGACTTGGAAGAACACGTGTCCCATTCCGGTTTATGTCAAAACCTGAAATTACACTCTTCACCCTACAACATTCGTAATAATTCGCCTATTTTCTTACATATCCTTTCTTGTACGCGCTCATCCACGTTTCGTTTACCATATGATAAAAGTGAGTCCAATAAAGGAGGTTTGTTCATGTATCCATATTATCAACCAATCCCAGTTCGTTCAGCACCTATTGGCCCAGTAGGCGACTCACGATTCTTTCCGTTTTTTGGCGTTCCATTTCTAGCTGGAATTGCTGGTGGATTGCTCGGCGGAGCATTAGCTTTCGGCCCTAGACCATTTTATCCACCTTATCCACCACCTTACCCGCCGCCAGCACCTTATCCTTGTTATGGTGGACCTTGTCAACAACCATACTATTATTAATGTATGCCAACAATTCTACCAACGCTATTCTCTCTATTAGACAATCGATTAATATGCTTACAATAAAAACTATTCTCTCTACACATTCTTCTATTTTGAGAACGTATAATAAGTAGAGAACAAAGTAAAAAACCTCTTATTAATAAGAGGTTTTTTACTTTGTTCTTGCTATTCAGCATCTGTATTTTGATACGCCATCTTAAACAACTTCACTTGGCTATCAATCTCCTCTGCACCACTATTAATAACATAATAGTAGTCACCGTCTTTATTTTGTTCGCGTGTTTTCACATTATCTGCTAAAGTAAGCTGTAAAATCGCCTTTATTCTTGCTTTCATTTCAATATCTAGAATTGGGAAGGATATTTCTACTCGTTTCTCCATATTTCGCGTCATCCAATCAGCTGAAGATAAATATATTTTCTCCTCTCCATTATGATGGAAATAATAAATACGGCTATGTTCTAGATATCTTCCTACAACACTAACTACACGAATATTTTCACTTACATTTGGAATACCAGGTCTTAAACAACATGTTCCTCGAACGATGAGCTCTACCTTTACTCCCGCTTGTGATGCTTCATACATTTTTTTTATTAATGGTTTATCCGTTAGTGAATTCATCTTAGCGATAATATAGCCATTTCCATATTGCCTATGATAACGAATTTCTTCATCTATTAAATCCATAAATTGCTTTCTTATATCAAATGGTGCAACTGATAAATGGTGAAAATGCGGTTTCGTTGTATAACCACTTAAATAATTAAAGAAATTTGTTGCATCGACCCCAAAGTCTTTTCGTGATGTAATATAGCCAAAATCGGTATATAGCTTTGCTGTTGCATCATTATAATTTCCTGTTCCAAGATGTACGAATCTTTCGATTTTTCCGTTTTTTCTTCTTACAACTAGCGTAATTTTACTATGCGTTTTCAAGTGACTTACACCGTAAATAACGTGACACCCCGCCTGTTCTAATTCTTTAGCCCAATGAACATTATTCTCTTCATCAAACCTTGCTTTTAACTCCACCAACACTGTGACTTGTTTTCCTTTTTCAGCTGCTACTTTTAGTGCCTGAATAATCGGAGAATCACCACTTACTCGATATAATGTTTGTTTAATCGCAAGTACATTCGGATCGTCTGCCGCATCACGGACAAAATCAACTACTGGCTGAAACGATTCAAAAGGATGATGTAATAAAATATCATGCTCAATCGCCTTTTCAAATACATCTTCCTCATCACCTAAGTCTTGAGGTGGTTGCGGAATAAGGGCTGGATAAATGAGATGTTCATATAATGGTGCTAATTTTTTATATAAAGAGAATAAACATGTTAAATCTAACGGTCCATCCATTATATATACATCTTCATCTTTTACTTCCAACACCTCGTATAATAATGTTAATACTCTTTCATCAATGTGTTCTTTGCCAACTTCTAAACGTACAGCAGCTCCCCACTTACGCTTTTTCAACTCTTTTTCAATTACCTTTAATAAATCCCTCGCACCCTCTTCATGAATTGTTAAATCCGCATTACGTGTAATACGGAAACGAGTAACAGATGATACTTTATATCCTGTGAATAATTTATGAGTAAAACTACTAATTACGTCTTCTAATAAAATAAATTTATGCTTTTGCCCTTCACTCGGTAAAAATATGAAGCGTTCAAGTAATGAAGGAACTTGCACAATTCCTAACTTCGTACGGTTTTCTTCCTCCACTTGCTTCTCATCATATAAAAGAGTAGCTAAGTTCAAACTTTTATTTAATAACATCGGAAATGGACGGTATGCATCGATAGCTACAGGCGTTAAAACCGGAAAAATTTGCTCATCAAAATAATCTTCTATAAATTCTCTCTGTTCTTTCGTCAAATCATGGAATGTTAAACGCTCAATCCCCTCTAATTCAAGCGCTGGCAATACATAATTTTTAAACGTATCATATTGTACGGTCATTAATTCATGGGCTTTTATCGCAATTTTATTTAATTGTTTTTTTGGTGTTAAGCCAGCTTTATTTTCTGGTTGATTAAACCCAGCACTCACTTGATCTTTCAAACCCGCTACACGTACCATAAAGAATTCATCTAAATTCGAGCTAAAAATACTAATAAACTTTAATCTTTCCAAGAGTGGATTATTTTCATCTTGCGCTTCTTGTAGTACACGTTCATTAAATGCTAACCAACTTAGCTCTCGGTTATTATAATATGCTGTATCATTTAAATTTACGATGTTCCCCTTCAACAATTCCATTCTCTTCACACTTCCCCTTGAAACTTTTTTACTATAATTTAGTTACTTTTATTTTAGCAAATTACAATATTATAAAGTGTAAATTTTTTGTAAAGACATCCGTACAACCTAACATTTTCATTCAAATGACAAGTTAATATTCGTTTTTAACACTCTTTCTAGCTGCTTTTTTTGTTTTTCAGCTTGTACTTTTTCTGCTAATGCCGATTGCTCACATAAAATTCTAAACGTTAATCCTTCTTTATTTTCTGTTATGGATATCGTATCAACAAGCGATCTTTGTCTTACATTTAAAGCAGCTGAAAATTGTAAAACAGCCCCTAATAGGCGGATTTTTTTTTGTTCGCTTTTATCAAACCAACCTTCAAATGGAGATAAATGTTGTTTAAATAGCATTTTTGATTTATAAGATGCAATAAGCGCTAACCTCACTCGATCTTTATGCATCATGCCATCAATTGTTTTATTCGCCAATAAATAAAACGTGTGTAAACGACTCGCTTCTTCGTCTATATATTTTCCAATGTTAAATACTTTCGCTGCTTGATGGAATGCTTCCCAGTCTTTTATCGAAACAGAAATCAGTCCTATTTCTTCGAGTTGTTTACAAATCAATCTTCCATGTTTAATAAGTTGAATGACAAATTCCATATCCATTTCATATTCGCGTGATAACAAATGTAAGCTTTCTTCAACTACATTCGGATAATATGAAATCCCTAAATCTTTCGTCAACTCTTCATAGAAAACACCTTCTCTTAATCCTTTTTTGCTTAATACAAATGCCGTTGCTTCTATAATATTTACAAGTTTATGAAATACTTCAACCGCTGGAATAATTGTATCAGCTCGATCTTTTGCCAATCCTTCCATTTTCTGAAGTTCGATAAACGATTGTTTTTCTAATGTACCTTTTACATTTTCAATATCTTCTTCTTTCATTTTGTATAAATGTACTCCCGCTATAGGATAGTTTATTAAATTTTGGTGGATTTTTGCTAAGTTTCTCGCACTACCACCAATTGCAATAAGAGGCAATTTCTTATCAATTAACCATGGTAACGTTCGAAATTGACACTCTAAATACTCTCGAATT
Organism: Bacillus cereus group sp. N11; assembly: GCF_016483605.1. NCBI lineage: Bacteria > Bacillati > Bacillota > Bacilli > Caryophanales > Bacillaceae > Bacillus > Bacillus cereus group sp. N11. Next base: position 29,246 of record NZ_JAEHBN010000010.1, on the reverse strand, counting down.
TCCTCTAATTCATCTTTAGTAGGAATATCACCTTTAATAAATAGATGTTTTAAAGAAAGCGCACCAAAAGGAAAACTATGGTACTCTAAAATCTCTCTATTTTTAATATATGTAACTTCCGTACTTCCGCCACCAATATCTACTGTTATTCCTTCCGAAAACGAAGTAGAATTCATAACTGCTAAATAGCCGTAACGTGCTTCCTCATATTCTGATAACACTCTAAGAGTAAAGTCTGTTTGTCCTTCAACAAGTTTTTTAATCTCCTCTTGATTCTCAGCCTGTCTAATTGTTGCCGTTGCAACACAAAGTACATGATGCAGCTGATGGAATTTTGTACTTTCTTGAAATTGAAATAATGTTTGTAACAATACTTCTTTACCTTCTTCATTCAAAACACCATCGATTAAATAATTTCTTAACCGAGCAACCACTTTCGTATTTTCAATTTCTTTATAAAAACCTCCATTTTGCTTTTCATAAATAACTAAACGCATTGTATTAGATCCAATATCTATAATGGCATATTGTTGTTTTAATAGTTCTTTCAAACTTCTCACTCTTTCATTATCAAATTTCAAAACACATTCTATTACTATTATACAAAATAGTTGTTTTTTGTAACAATATTGCTTTAATATTGAAAATGTATACAATCACTTTTTGCATATAATAAAAACCTCTTTTATTTATGTTATAATAATGAAAAATTGAAAGGAGATTCAATATGAAACCTTCACAACCACAATCTCAATTACAAAACCAACATCCTATTAATCGACTAGCTCAATCTATTTTCGTTGTGAATCGTCATGCCAAAGCTGCAACTAACCCTAAATATTTATACTGGTTAAAAAAGACAGCTTTAGAGCGTTTAATCGCCGAAAAAAAAGCAATTAAAGAAGGATTACATTTCTCTAGAAATCCACGTTTTAGCCAACAACAATCTGATGTTCTTATACGGTTAGGCGATTATTATTTCCACATCCCTCCTACGAAAGAAGATTTTCGAAACCTACCACATCTTGGTCATCTTGAATCCTCCTACCGAAACCCGAAAACAACCTTGTCTTTAACAGTTTCCAAAAAAACACTACAAGATTATATTGGTCCTGAAGCACTGAAACAAGAAAAAAAATTAAGTGAACCTGTTCCATGGTATAGCCGCACTTATACAAAAAAATAAAACAGTTTGGCCTATGTTTGGCCAAACTGTTTTATTTTTTCTCTTCTTTAATTTTAATATTGGCTTGCTTGTAAAATGCAACTTTTTCTGTATTATAAGATTTCGTGAATTCATTAAACTTATCTTTTTCTGACTCAATATCCTTATACGATTGATTTACTACTTTAACTTTCTCACTAATATCTTTTAATTTTGTACCTTTATCTTGTAACATTGTATATAATTCTTTTTCTTGTTTTAACGATTTATTATAGCTGTCATACATTTTGTTAAATGAATCATGTCGTTTCTCATATGTGCTTTTCACTTTATCCGCTTGCTCTTTCAATTTCTTATCTTCAATTTTCTTCACATATTTATCTGCTGATTTCACTTCTTCTTGCGCCTTATTTAAAGATTCTTTTTCTTTTTTAAGCACTTTTTCTCGTTCATCTGTATTTTTCACTGCTTGGTTCAGTTTTTCCTTAACAGTTTGATTATTATCTTTTCCTTCTTGAACAATCTGGTTATATAATTCTTGTCCCTCTTTTTCTAAAGTTTCAAGTTTCTTTGCATCTTCAAACATTGTTTTTTCTTGCTTGGCAGCATTTTCAAATGCTACATATAATTCCTCTTCTGGTTTTGGCCCGAAACAACCCGCTAATAAAACCATTGATAATGTGGCTACAATTGCTAATTTACTATATTTCAACATCTTTTCCTCCTACTTATAAACGATCCTTGTGTAAAAAAGCTATAAAAATCATATAATCCTTCTATACACTTCACACTCGCATCTTTTTTACGAAGATCATCAGTATTGTTTATCATGCTTGTACACATTTATTACTTGAAATTATTTTTCACGTTATTCTCTTTGAATTATGTAGCAGTTTCATGTCCATCTACTAAGTATATTTCACTTTGCACTTTTCATTCTCTACTCACACTATGTATTACCTTAAAATACAATGGAATTCACCAGAGCCATAATAATTAGAAGAACAACTATAATAATTCACCTGATAAAAGATGATTGTCGATCTCTCACATCTATCATTCCCTTTCCGCTTTCTATCAAATAATCTCTTTGTTCATTTTACACAGTACAAATACTACCTCGCAACAACTTACAAATATTCTTTTCCTTTCCTAAAAAGGAAAAGTGTAGAGCATGTTTTCCTCTACACTTTTAAAATGAAACACATTGTGCAAATGCATTGACACATCCATCATAATTATATGCCTATTTCATATATTTTTAAAGACTTTTATTACAATAAAAGTTGTTTTTGTAATAAAAGTCAAAAAAATGTTACAATCCGAATTTCTTCATATCATATTTCTTCAACTCAAAGTTTTACTCATTGTCTTTCAAATTTCTATACTGGTACAATTGATTCTGTGCCTTTCTTAACAATTCTTCAAAAGTTTTCCCTTCTACTGGATAACTAGCAGCCCCAAGTAATAGCGTCACACTTAATAAACCACTTTCTATTTCACTTTCAATATTTTTCATTAATCGTCGTGTTATTGTTGATTTTTCATGACCATTATCAATCGCTACAATAACATATTTATTTTCATCCCATTTTGTAACGACATCACCTTTTCGAATCGTCTTTACAATAGTAGACTCCACTCTCTGTACTAACGCTTCCAACTTTTTTTCTTGCACTGTTTCCTTTAATCCCTCCCATTCTTTAACGGAAAGAATGTACACTGTAATATTGCGAGAATCTCGTTCAGATAAAGCAGCTACTTTTTCAAAAAAATCAACAACAAAATCATTACTTGCCATTCCCCCTACTTCCATATTCATACGTCCGTTTTCTCTTTTATCGTACCAATGGCCAAAGTAACAACTTAGCAACAGTTGCAAAATATAAATAATAAAGACAGTATAAAATGATCGCGAATCTAATTTTGCAATTACATCCTGAAGCGCAATCCATTCCGTAACAGCAACAGTATTCCCTAGTAATAATCCACTAATCTTCCCTTTATGTTTCATACTTCCTCTCCTTTCTATACCAATATATGTTTCTATAACAATAATGTTTTTCTACCAAATAAAAAATGTACATATTCTATGTACATTTCCGCTAGAGCTTGTATTCCTTTTTTATTCTATTTCATATATATACTATATATCGTTTATAGAAAGGAGTGACCTATATGCTACAAAAAGAAAATCTATCAGATGCTATACGTTTACTAGCTGGTTTTTTGTTATCATTAAAGCTACTATTTACCTCTTTCGGAATAAACTTTATTACGAACGATCAAATCGACGCTATTGTAAATGTTATTTCATTTCTATTCATTCTATATTTTGGTTATAAAAATAACTATGTAGGAAAAAAAGGAATCGAACAAAAGAAAATACTCAAGAAGCACAACCTCCATTAAAAAAGGAACCTTTCGCACAGGTTCCTTTTTATCATTGCCGCACCACAACTTCATTTGTTTGCAAGGGGCCATATGAGACTGCTTTATGTTGAAATGTGTATGTAGCCTTAAACAATGCAGTTTTAACCGCTTTATCTTTATTTGCTTTTAATTTACAACTTAGTTCCACCTTCTCGTTCGGCAATAAATTATCGATTCTCCACCTTACAAGCTGGAATAAAAACTCGCTCATCCCCTTATTAACCTGCAGAGAATTCGGAATATACGAAAAGTAATCTCTAATCATATGACTTACAACGACTCGTGAAATCACTTCAATTCCTTTATTTTCAACTTCAATTCGCATAATAAGTATGTCGTTTACATCATAGATTAGTTCATATGAAAATTTTTCTTCATACATACTACGGATTTGTAATGTAACTGCTACATTAGGAAGTTCGCCTTCCTTTTTTGAGCCATCAATCCACAATACCGGCTGTAACGGTATTGTATCCCTTCCTTGATCCGAAATTCGCTTCCATATTTTCATAATATATATTCACCTCATTTCAGATGTACCATCCATACAATTCTATTCTTTCGCTTTACACAATAAACTACAAAAATGATGAACGCTTGTTACAAACGATATTTAATAGTTCCCTTCCTTTTATCCTATTCGACAATATAAAGAAAAAACCATTTTTCAACTGTTAACAGGAAGTATTCTTACTGAAATATTTTTTACAATTTACTTCATTGACTTTATAACAATATTCAGTATTGCTCACTCTTTTTCTTTCCATACAAAAGGATATTTTGGTGAAAGAAAAAGTTTGCCTTTTAGTCAAATTTGACTATAATATTCTTTATGGCATGTCAGTGCACTTATGTAAGAGAATTTAAGAGGAACTATGCTTTAGATTTTTATGCGTTGCATTTAAAACTTAATATAGTTTACTTATTATTAAAGGAGGGGCATATTTGGAAACTCAACTATCAAAAAAAGACTCCAACAATACAAAGTTTGTTGTTGCTGGTTTACTACTTGGTATTTTAATGGCAGCAATGGATAATACAATTGTTGCAACCGCAATGGCGACGATTGTCGGAGACTTAGGAGGATTTGACAAGTTTGTTTGGGTCACATCGGCATATATGGTAGCAACAATGGCAGGGATGCCTATTTTCGGAAAACTTTCTGATATGTACGGACGGAAACGTTTTTATATTGGTGGACTCATTCTTTTCTTATTCGGTTCTGCACTTTGCGGGACAGCATCTAGTATTGAACAATTAAGTATTTATAGAGCAATTCAAGGTATTGGTGGTGGCGCCCTTATGCCTATCGCCTTCACAATTATGTATGACATATTCCCGCCAGAAAAACGTGGGAAAATGACAGGGCTATTCGGTGCAGTTTTCGGGACATCAAGTGTATTTGGACCTTTATTAGGTGCCTATATTACGGACTATATAAGTTGGCATTGGGTCTTCTATATTAATATTCCATTAGGGCTTATCTCCTTCTTCTTCATTACTAAATACTACAGTGAATCTCTAGAATTTAGAAAACAAAAAATTGATTGGGCTGGTGCTATTACACTTGTCATTAGTATTATTTGCTTAATGTTCGCACTAGAACTTGGTGGTAAAACGTATGCATGGGACTCTAATGTAATTATCGGTTTATTTGCAACTGTTGTTATTATGCTTATTATTTTCTTCTTCGTAGAACGAAAAGCAACTGAGCCTATCATTTCTTTCCATCTATTTAAAAAACCTTTATTTGCAGCTAGCCAAGGCGTTGCCTTTTTCTATGGTGCTGCTTTTATCATCTGTACAGTTTATATCCCAATCTTCGTTCAAGGTGTTCTCGGAGGTTCAGCCTCAAATGCTGGATTAATTTTAACACCAATGATGGTCGGCTCTGTAATCGGAAGTCAAACAGGTGGACAGTTAGCTTCACGAACAAGCTATCGTAACATTATGATGGTATCTGGCGTTTTCTTCGTTCTTGGTATTTATTTACTAAGCACCTTAACAATGGACACACCTCGTATGCTCGTAACGCTATTTATGGTTCTCGCTGGACTTGGGGTTGGTTTCTCATTCTCAGTTTTAAGTATGTCTTCTATCCATAAATTAGAAATGAGAGACCGTGGTTCTGCTACATCAACAAACTCATTCTTCCGTTCACTCGGTATGACTCTTGGTGTAACGATTTTCGGTACAATTCAAAATCATATTTTTATTAATAAATTAAACACTGTGTTCCCTCCTGAACTTGCAAAATTAGCTCCAAAAGGTGGAGACACAAGTTTCTTATTATCACCAGGTGCTACCGAGAAGATTCCAGCAGAAATATTAACTGGTATTAAAGAAGCTCTCGCTACATCTATTGCCAACACATTCTTCTGGGCACTGATCCCAGCTGTACTAAGTATTATTTGTATTTTACTTATGGGAAATGAACGCCTATTTACAGGACCGAAAGCGAAACAAAAGCAAAAACAAGTAAGTTAGTATAAAAAAAGGAACGGCATATCCCTTTATGAAAAAGGATATGCCGTTTATAATATGTATAAAATCAAACTTTAATTAGTAGGGATACAGTTTTTATGTACAGGAGTTGAGACAGAATGAGCATGAAATTAGTCATTCTCGGCTTGCTACTCGAAGGAGATAAACATCCATATGAAGTGCAGCACATAATGAAAGACAGACAGATGGATTATTATATTAAATATGCAAAAGGATCACTTTATTACGCCTTCGAGCAATTAGAAAAGCAAGGTGCAATTCGCATTACAACTATTGTTCGTGATACGAATAGACCAGATAAAACAATCTTTCATATAACAGAGGAAGGTAAACAACTATTTCACACGTTACTCTTAAAACAGTTCGAAGCAAAAAACCAAATATATAAACCAATTTATTCAGCACTTTCTTTCACTCATTTTGGTGATGATCAAGAATTGGTTCCAATTTTAGAAAAAAAGAAACATGATACCGTTCAATATTTACATAAAATGCAAACTATATATGATTGCAGTAAAGGAAAAATTCCACGTGCACAACTATATATTTTACAAAGTGTTATTGAGCATATTACCGTTGAATTACAATGGTTAAGCACCCTCCTTAACGATGCCATTGCAGGACGACTTTCAAAATTTGATGTAGATGAAAATTGAGCGAGTAAAGAAGACGTTCCCTCTTCTTTACTCGCTCAATTTTTCTATATTTTCACATTCCATTATATATCATTAATCTGAAAAACACTTAAATTATTCAGAATATTAAGAAATAAAACCTTTAGAATTTTCTTATTTTAAAACAGTAGACAAAATTCCAAAAATTGTGTTAGAATTTGTTTCAATATCATATCGCTTGTTAAATTCCTTTCAAAAGGAAAATAGGTACACGAAAATTTCGTTTCGTGTTTAAAAGGGAAGCTTGGTGAAACTCCAACACGGTCCCGCCACTGTAAATGCTGAGATTTCTTTGTTAGTGCCACTGTGAGAACGGGAAGGTGAAAGAAATTATATGAAGCATAAGTCAGGAGACCTGCCTGTTTTAACAACACTGATAGATTCACGGATGATGATGAGGTGTTAAAACAAAAAGGAAGGCTTATTTTCTATGTCTTTGTACTTTTTGTTATAAGTATTTCCTAGTAAACGGAAATGCTTACTTTCAATTAGGGAGGAATTTAAAATGGCAATTCAAACAAGTAACTTAGGTTATCCACGTATCGGACTACAACGAGAATGGAAAAAAACATTGGAAGCTTTTTGGTCCAATAAAATTGATGAAGAACAATTTTTAACAACGATGAAAGAAATTCGCCTTCAACACGTAAAAGTACAGCAAGAAAAAGGAATTGAACTCATTCCAGTCGGCGATTTTACATATTATGATCACGTTCTGGATACTGCTTATATGTTAGGTTTTATCCCGTCACGTTTTTCTGAGTTTACATCTTACCTTGATGTATATTTTGCAATGGCGCGTGGCTCTAAAGATCACGTAGCTTCCGAAATGACTAAATGGTTTAACACAAACTATCATTATATTGTTCCTGAATATGAAGAGGGATTACAAATCTCTTTAAAAGATAATCGTCCACTTCGCTTATACGAAGAGGCAAAACAAGAATTAGGCGTAGATGGAAAGCCTGTTATTTTAGGACCATATACTTTCTTAAAATTAGCAAAAGGCTATAAACAAGATCAATTTGCTACTATTTTAAAACAGTTAGTTACACCTTACGTACAACTACTTTCAGAACTACATGCGGCTGGTGCACAAATCATTCAAGTTGATGAACCGATTTTCGCTTCTTTAACTAAAGAAGAAATTCAGCATGCGAAAGAAATTTATGAAACTATTCGTAAAGAAGTTCCAAACGCGAATCTTCTTTTACAAACATATTTTGATAGTGTAGAAGAAAACTATGAAGAAATTATTACATTCCCTGTATCTAGTGTTGGTTTAGATTTCGTTCACGGTAAAGAAGGTAATTTAAATGCTATTGCGAAATACGGATTCCCAGCTGACAAAACTTTAGCAGTCGGTTGTATAGATGGCCGTAACATTTGGAGAGCGGACCTTGATGAAATTCTTACGTTATTTACAACGTTACAAAAACAAGTCCAAACAAAAGATTTCATCGTTCAGCCTTCTTGTAGTTTATTGCATTCACCAATTGATAAAACCGAAGAAACTCACTTATCGACTGAACTATTTGATGCGCTAGCATTTGCAAACCAAAAATTAGAAGAACTAGTTCTTATTCATTCTGCTTTGACTCAAGGTACAGAAAGCATTAGTAACGAACTTGAAACATATCGCAATGCGCACCATACAATACGTTCATCTGCTGCACGTAACCGAGAAGATGTCAAAGCAGCACGAACAGCACTAAAAGAAGAAGATTTTTCACGCCCTCTTCCATTTGAAAAACGATTCGAATTACAACAAGTTGCTCTGCAGTTACCGTTGTTACCAACAACAACTATCGGTAGCTTCCCGCAAACAACTGAAGTTCGTCAAACGCGAAAAGAATGGCGTAACGGCGTTATCTCAAATGAACAATATGAGCAATTTATTGAAAAAGAAACAGAAAAATGGATTCGTTACCAAGAAGAAATCGGTCTTGATGTTCTTGTTCATGGTGAATTTGAAAGAACTGACATGGTCGAATACTTCGGTGAACGTCTTGCTGGTTTCTCCTTCACTAAAAACGGTTGGGTACAATCGTATGGTTCCCGTTGCGTGAAACCACCTGTTATTTATGGTGATGTTGCCTTTATAAATGGAATGACTATTAAAGAAACTGTATACGCACAAAGCTTAACAGAAAAAGTAGTAAAAGGTATGCTAACTGGACCTGTCACTATTTTAAATTGGTCATTCGTTCGAAATGATATTTCAAGAAAAGAAGTTTCCTATCAAATTGCATTAGCACTTCGTCATGAAATTGAATTACTTGAATCGTCTGGAATTAGAGTAATCCAAGTCGATGAGCCAGCGCTTCGTGAAGGAATGCCACTAAAAGAAAAAGATTGGGATGCATATATTACATGGGCAGTTCAATCCTTCCTTTTAGCAACATCTTCTGTAGCCAATGAAACGCAAATTCATACGCACATGTGTTACAGTAACTTCGAAGATATTGTAGATGCTATTCGTGCATTAGATGCGGATGTCATTTCTATCGAAACATCACGTAGTCACGGAGAATTTATTGATACATTAAAACATACAACATATGAAAAAGGGATCGGTCTAGGGGTATACGATATTCATAGCCCACGTGTACCGAGTAAAGATGAAATGTTTGAAATCGTAGAACAATCTTTACAAGTATGTGATCCTAAATATTTCTGGATTAATCCTGACTGTGGTTTAAAAACAAGAAAAACGGAAGAAGTTATTCCAGCTTTAGAACACATGGTGCAAGCAGCAAAAGATGCTCGTTCCCTTTTAAAAACAAATGCATAACAAAAATGGGTTATCCTTCCTTAGGATAACCCATTTTTTATTCTTTACTTTCAAAAAAGAATTCGTATTGTAGTTTATATAACTCATCATCCGTTGGTTCTTCAAGAGGAATTACCTGCAATACAACTGTATACTCACCATTTGGAATAGGAATTTGAAATTTATTTGAAAGAATACTCGTTACAACGATACATTCATTTTTAACTGTAAAAGGAACCGTAACTGTTCTAATTACTTCTTCTTTCTCAATATGTTTTCCACAAGTCACTTTTATTTCACAAGTATAATCAGAAAGTGCTTCAAAAATAACAGTTCCATCCGCCTTAGCATAACCTCTATCAAAATCTTCATCCGTCCAGTCTACGTAAGGCTGTTCACCGTCATAGTTCATCAACATTAATTGTGAATAAGAAATTGTTAACTCCATCGCTCCCCTTCTCCTTCATTATGAAATATGTAACACTACTTCACTTCAAATTTCACACGCGTACCATCTGGATATTTATCTAACTTATTTCCTACCCAAGAACCTGCTCCGCGATTATCCGCTGGACTTATATATTCAATATGCGCCCCTTTTCCGCCTTCTTTACACATCGCCATTGGCCATTCATCACGATCATAGCCTTTTTTTGATGGATATGGAGCTAACGATAATTTCCTTCTATCTCCAGCACCACCACGATCAATTGTACAAACTTCTGAATGTCCTTCTTTTATAGCATCCGTAATATGTTTCCCTGTCTCTGGATATCGCTCTTTCGGAAATTCTAGAACTTGATCATACGCATTCGTTTTTTTGATACTTGTTTCCTCTGGAACAAGTACTTCATACACCGCTACTACAATAGAAAGAATTGCAATAATTGAAATGATAATACCTTTTAATTGCTTCATGTATACCTCCATGATTCTACCAGTTTCTTTTCCTCCGTTATTATAACAAACTTCTCCTGTATATGTTTTCAGACATTATTTTAGCTCTTCTTCGCCATTCCGCCAAAAATCTCTCATTTTTCTTCATCTTTTCACTAATGCTGTAGAAAACTAATAACCTTCCGACATTCTTTTTCAAAGGAAGTCCTCATAAAAAGATTGAAATGATATATACGATACTTTTTGGGGAGGAAATAACATGGAAGCTATCTATAAAACAAAAGATGTCACGAATAAAACAGGCATCCCAAAACATATAGTCCGTAAATATAGCCAACTGTTAGAGGAACATGGGTATATCATTTCAAAAACAGCTGATGCTCGTATTTATAAACTGGATGATTTAAAACTATTGAAATCTATACATGAAAGAGCTGCTAAACTGCAAGAAGATATTTCAGAAACGATACCTATTATTTTAAAAGAAAAAGAGGCCCCGCCTGTACCCGCTATACAAGATAAGCAAGAAATACAAACGAAAGAAAAAGAAGATGGGCGTAACTTTGAGGAGTTCATGTTAAAACTCGAAATGCTCGCTCAATTAAATGAAGCAATTATTCATCAAAATTCTACTCTAATTACACAAAATCGTTTGAAAGATGAAAAATTAGATGAATTGATGCAACAAGTTTATGTAAAAGAAGGCTCTCAAGAAAAAATGCTACAAGAGTTAGTTGATCACGCCGCTCAAACAGATGCCTTGCAAAAAGAAAAGATGGACTTATTAATGAATCATATGTATAAACGAGAATCCAAGCAAGAAGAAAAAATGAATAAACTCGTTAATCAAATTTATAATAAAGACAGTAACCGTGATACACAACTTATGCAAGTTATTCGCGAAATTCAAGAAACAAAAAGAATGGTCGCCGCCTCAAAAGAACAAGGTTTCTTCCATTCATTTAAAAGTTTATTTAGCCGAACAAAACAAGAAAGAACAAACGAATAAACAATATAAAATAAAAAGTTACCTTCCATCGGTAACTTTTATTCCTTATTTCTTACAGCTGGTAATATAATAATCGCTTCAGTACCTTTTCCGCTTTCGCTTTTATATTCCAGTGTACCATTATGCGCTTGTAAAATACTAAATGTCACCATAAGTCCTAATCCTGTCCCTTTTTCTTTTAAAGAATAATACGGTTGTCCAAGCCTTGCTAACTGTTCTTTTGTCATACCAACGCCACTATCTTTAACTCTTATTACGATTGTTTCGTCTTTTTGAACAGCCGTTACTTTTAAATATCCTTTATTTCCTTGAATTGCTTCAATACCATTTTTAACAACATTCATAATAGCTTGCTTCAATTTCGTCTTATCACCAATCGTATAAAGGCTCTCAGAAATCTCAACTTGCAAATATACACCTTGCATCGCTGCAAATGATGACATTAAAGTAGTCATTTCTATAAGTTGCGCGGATAAACAAATGTGTTCTTTTTTCTCAATTTGCGGTCTTGCTAAATTTAAATAATCTGAAATAATTTGTTCCGCCCGATCTAATTCAGCTAATACGAGACGCATATAGTCCTTATTCTTCATTTCTTCCGTACTTTCTAGCAATTGGATAAATCCACGAACAACAGTGAGCGGATTTCGAACCTCATGTGCAACACTTGCTGCTAATTCACTTACGATATTAAGTTTTTCTGATTTTTGCATCTCAGTACGTAGTAATGCGTTTTCATTTAAATATTCCGTTAAATACACCTGAAATACCATAGTCATAACCATAATAAGCGAGGCAAATATAAATCCGCTATATATTTGCGAAATATACGGTGTAAAACCTGTTTCTAACAGCACATTAATTATACCAAATACTAGAAAAACCAACACATAAAATGACGAAATCATAAATGCTAAAATTAGCTTCTTACCCCTTGAAAAAAGAGACCATTTCTTTGATAAGAACAATGGAACTATCAATAGAAATATTACTTCTACAACTGGAAGAATGCTCATTCCTTTTAGTGCCCATTCATATGTAACAAAAATAACTGCTGGGATTAAACCGACAATCCCACCATATAAAAAACCACTGACAATTGGGATTGGGTGAAAGTTATACCCGCAAACATTGTCAAAACAAATAGAATATGTCATGGAGAGAACGAGCGTAACGCTAGATAAAAACATAATAAAGTAACGATTCGGCTTCGGAGGCATTTCTTGATAGCGATTTAAACGAATCGCTTCATATAAAAATAATGGCAAAATAATGATGGCAATTTGGATCAATAAATCACGGATAAGCTCCATAGCCTCTCATCCCCTATATGTATTTTGATATGATTATATCATTTTATTAGTGTATTTGTTTTAAAATTTTGATTTTTCTTAACATATTTGTTAATTCTTTGTTAACAACACATGTTAATTGTTACAGATTTTCGAAATGATTGTAAACCCTGTACCAAATTTCCTTCATGCAGTATACAATGAATACGGATTACAAAGAAAATATAAAAAATACTTCACTAGACGGACAACTATAGTAAAATACAGCATATAATCCATACTATCTATGTTTACAAATAAGTGATCATTACTTTAGTAGGAGGAAGATAAATATGGCAGGTACTACGCTTGTTTTAAAAGAAGAAAATTTGGTAGTTCTAGAAAATGTTGAAAAATCAGTGTATGAGGAATTACAGCATAAAACAGGAGAAGCAGATTGCACATGTGCTGTGAACGAATCAGTTGTTCACCTTGGCAAAGTATCCTCTGTACTTTGGAATGAAGATGAAATAGATTGGGAATACGGATACTAAAAAGTCGCTTATAGCGGCTTTTTTTCTGTTCTCTCTTTCTAAATTTCATATACAAAGCGCAATCATAGAAAGTATGATAAAATGAACTTAATTTTCAAACGGAAGAAAGGGAGATACAATGGAACAATTCATTAATCCTAGAGTAAAGGACATCCAAATTTCTGGAATCCGCCAATTCTCTAATATGATTCAAAACTATGATAATCTTATCTCTTTAACAATTGGGCAACCCGATTTCCCTACACCTTCTCTCGTAAAAGAAGCGGCAAAACGGGCCATTACAGAAAATTATACAAGCTACACACATAACGCTGGTTTACTAGAATTACGAAAGGCTGCTTGTAACTTTGTAAAAGATAACTACGATTTACATTATTCAGCTGAAAACGAAACCATCGTTACAATCGGTGCTAGTGAAGCAATTGACGTTGCATTCCGAACGATTTTAGAGCCCGGGACAGAAGTAATTTTGCCTGCTCCTATTTATCCAGGTTACGAGCCTATTATTCAACTATGCGGCGCAACGCCAATTTTTGTAGATGTTCGTGAAACTGGATTTCGTTTAACTGCTGCAGCACTAGAAAATGCTATTACAGAAAAAACGAGATGCGTCGTACTGCCATATCCTTCTAATCCAACTGGTGTAACTTTATCAAAAGAAGAATTAAAAGATATTGTATCAGTCTTAAAAGATAAAAATATTTTTGTTCTTTCAGATGAAATTTACAGCGAACTTGTATACGAAGAAAAACACACATCTATCGCCCATTTCCCAGAAATGCGTGAAAAGACGATCGTCATTAACGGTTTATCTAAATCACATTCTATGACTGGCTGGCGTGTTGGACTTTTATTCGCACCAAACTATTTAGCAGGACATATTTTAAAAGTTCATCAATACAATGTAACATGTGCTACTTCAATCGCCCAATATGCCGCAATCGAAGCATTAACTGCCGCTAAAGACGCACCGAAGATGATGCGCCACCAATACAAAAAACGCCGTGATTACGTATATAATAGACTCACTCAAATGGGGCTAACAGTTGAAAAACCAACAGGTGCATTTTACTTATTCCCATATGTTGGCCATTTAACATCTTCATCATTTGATTTTGCACTTGATCTAGTAAAAGAAGCTGGACTAGCCATCGTTCCTGGAACAGCATTTTCTGAGTATGGTGAAGGTTATCTTCGCCTTTCCTATGCATATAGTATCGAAACTTTAAAAGAAGGCTGTGATCGTTTAGAAGCCTTTCTACAAAAAAAAGCTAAGAGTTAAACTCCTAGCTTTTTTTATGCATAATGATCACATGTTTGACGCTTCAATAATTTATGCGGAATAATGATACACTTGGCAGTAGATTCAGCATTCTCCACTTTATCAACTAAAGCTTTTGCTGCTTCATATCCTAACTGATATATATTCACATCAACTGTTGAAAGCGGCGGACTCGCAATTTCTGATAATAAAGCATTATTAAAGCTTACAATTGAAACGTCTTTCGGTACAACGAATCCTTTTTTAGAAAGCGCACTTAACACACCAAGTCCAATTAAATCATCCGTAGCTATAATTGCTGTCGGTGGTTGTTTTAGTCCCATTAACTCTTCAACAGCTTGTTGACCACTTTCCCTTGAAAAATCAAAATGTAAAATATACTCTTTCGGTAATACAATGTCTGCTAATTTTAAAGCATCACTCATACCTGCTAAACGATCTCTTGTTACAAGTAAATCTGAGCCACCACCAATGAACGCGACCTGTTTATGTCCTAGTGAAATTAAATATTCTGCCACTTCTCTTGCAGCTGTATAATTGTCATTATCTACATATGTGATTTCATCTTTTCGATCATATGGTTTTCCAATTAAAACAAACGGGAAGTTTTGGTCATGCAAGTATTGAATAATCCGATCGTTCTCTCTTGAATATAAAAGAATAATACCACCAATTTGACGCCCTTGTACCATTTTTACAACACCATTAAAAATTTCATCTTCCGTTTCACCTGTCGACATATAAAGTGCATACCCTTCCACATGTGCAAATGAACTAATTCCTCTTATAACTTCCGGGAAAAACGGATTTTGAAAAGCTTTACTTGCAGAGCTTGGCATAACAAGACCAAGTGTCTTCGTCGTTTGGTTCGCAAGGTTTCTTGCATTTAAATTTGGATGATATCCTAATTCACTCATTACTTTTCGAACACGGCGCTTTGTCTTTTCACTTATACTTGGATTATCAGCAATTACACGAGAAACAGTTGATGGTGCTACGTTCGCCTTCTTCGCCACATCTTTAATTGTAACTGTCATAAAAAATCCCCTCCTCTCACTTCTCTGCCATTTTTCATATATTTTATCTTGCACTCGTTGCAAGTCATAGGAGAAGTCATAAACTTTCATTTATTTATTTTATCTTGCAAAACTTATCATATTCTCCCTCTCCATGTATTGTAAGGGATATAGCTCTTTTTTCCTATACTATAATATACTATTTATTTCACTTATTTTCACATGTGATGTCAAATCTCTTTTCATCTCCCTATAAAGCTTTTTATAGGGAGATGAAAAGAAAAATGGGACGTAATGTCCCATTTTTCATCCTTTCGTACCTCCAGCTGTTAAACCAGAGATAAAGTATTTTTGTAGTGATAGGAATAAAATTGAAATTGGGATTGCAATTAATACTGAACCCGCTGCAAACGTCGTAAATTCATTACCAAATTTCTTCGCTACCATTTCATATAATCCAACTGCTAAAGTATAATTTTCTGGTGTGCGCAAAATGATACTCGCTAAAATGAAATCTGTAAATGGACCGATGAAAGTGAATAACGCTACAACCGCTACGATTGGCTTTGCAAGCGGCATAATGATTTGCCAAAAAATACGAAAATGCCCTGCTCCATCCATACGAGCTGACTCATCCAATTCTTTCGGAATCGTATCAAAATACCCTTTCATAAGCCATGTATTCATAGGGATTGCCCCGCCTACATAAATTAAAATTAATGCAAGGTGTGTATCAATTAATCCTGTTAACTGCGCTAATACGTATAGAGCGATTAACGCTGCAAAGTTCGGAATCATTTGCAGAATTAAAAATGTTAGTAAGCCATTTTTTCTTCCAACAAAACGGTATCTCGAAAATGCATAAGCAGTAAAACTAATTGCTAACACTGAGAAAATCATCGTTAAAACACTTACTTTTAATGTGTTTTTATACCATAGTAAGTAATTACTATTCTCTAGATCTAATAACTTACGATAATGATCTAACGTTGCATTTTGCGGAATAATACTTGATCCAGATAAACTATCACCCGGATTAAACGATGAGCCAATAATCCATAATAATGGATAGAAAATTATGGCACACATTACAAAAATAACGAAATAGCTTAATGAGAGACGTAACATCTTCTGTCTTTTAATATTCATTTACATCATATCCTCTTCTTGGAATGATTTTGTTCTCTTAAATTGCCATAACGCAACTGTAATAACGATTAACGATAAAATCATTGTAAGAGCTGCTGCTTTCCCGTACTGCGCTGAAGTCATCGTCAACTTATAAATCCATGAAATTAAAATATCTGTTCCACCTGCATCTTGTCCAGCTACAGCAGGACCTCCGCCGTTAAATAGATAGATAATACTAAAGTTATTAAAGTTAAACGTATATTGCGTAATTAATATTGGTGCTGTTGCATATAAAACAAGTGGCAATGTAATTTTACGAAACTGTTGCCAAGCTGTCGCTCCATCTACTGTAGCCGCTTCATATAATTCTCCTGGAATCGATTGCAAAATACCTGTTGTCATTGCAAAGACGAATGGGAACCCAAGCCACGTTTGAATCATAATTAAAGCTATCTTCGCCCAAAATGGATCTGTCATCCAAGCTATCTTTTCAATTCCGAATAACGCCAATACTTGATTGTTAATTGCTCCAAATGTCTCATTAAACATACCAGAGAAAACAAGAATAGATACGAATGCTGGAACAGCCCACGGTAAAATGAAGATTGTTCGAATAATTGCCTTCCCTTTAATACCAGGCTGATTTACGATAATCGCTAAAAAAATACCGAGTGCAACTTGTAATGTCGTTGCAACGAATGTCCAAATGACCGTCCAAGAGAATACACTTAAAAATGTCTCTCTCCACATCGGTAGTGTGAAAATATCAATAAAGTTTTTAAAGCCCACCCAATCTACTAATTTAGCTGGAGGAGAATGATATAAATCATAGTTCGTAAATCCAATTAAAATTACGAAAATGATTGGAAATACAACAACAAAGATAAGTAGTAGAAAACCTGGCGAAACCATTAAATACGGAAAGCCTTGATCTAATAAATTACGGTATTGCTCTTTTACAGAGTTTAAAGGTGTTCCGATATCACGTTTCTTTCCATTTTGATACGCATCATATAAATTAAATGCATATATTCCGAGTCCAAACCCGATAACGATAAGTGCTAAGATCCCTTCCACTAATAGAAAGACAGAATGATCACGTGGAACTTCTGTACCAAGCGTTACAATCCCCCATAATCCCATATTTAATAAATCAGCAAAGGCTACAATAAATGAACCTGTTAATACTAGAAAAATAAGACCTTTTACAAATTGTTTATTATACATTTGGCCCACGCCCGGAATGATTGATAACATGGTTGCCATTTTCCTATGTTTTGAACCGTTCATATCTTTCATTGGTTCCATAGATGTTTGCATATTCCTTCCCCCTTTTTTCTTCCTACTTGGAAGGGAGAGAATTCGTGCCCCTCATATTAGAGGCACGAACTTCACCTTATTTTTTCTTGTTATGATTTGCCTCAATATTACCTTTAATTTGCTTCACTGCACTATCAAGAGCTGCTTTTGGCGCCTCTTTATCTGTAACAACTAATTGAAGGGCATCTCCAGCTGGTTTCCATACTTCTTGCATTTCTGGAATGTTTGGCATTGGAATTCCATTTTCTGATTGCGTTGCAACCGCTTTTGCAGCTTCGTTATCTTTAATAATCGGATCTTCCATTACTGATTTTACTGGCGGAATTTCTTTCGTTTTCTCAAATCTAATTTTCGCGTTTTCTTCATTCGTTACCCATTCAGTGAATTTAGTAGCTAAATCATTTTGTTTAGAGAAGCTTGTTACATGCCATCCTTTTACCCCAACGAACGTTTTCATCGGTTGACCATTTGGTAATTTTGGCATTGGAGCAACACCATAATCAATTCCGTTCTTTTCCATCGCTTGGAACGCCCATGGTCCGTTCATGATAGAAGCTGCTTTTCCTTCATTAAATAATCCATCAGCAGCAGGTCCACCAGATTCACCGATAATACCTTTCGGGAATAGTTTTTCTTTGTACCATTTCTGAAGATATTCAGCACCTTGTACAGCACCGCTATTATTTAACCCAACATCACTTGCATTTGGTTTTCCATCTTTTTCACCAAACACATAACCACCCATACCTGCCATGAATGCATTAGCAAAGTAGAAATTATCTCCTAATGTTAAAAATCCGTACTTGCCATCCTTTGTAAAATCTTTTGAGAAGTTAAACAATTCGTCCATTGTTTCTGGTGCTTTTTGCATAAACTTTTTATTGTAAATAAAGACTGGTGTTTCAATCGCTTTTGGTAAGCCATATAGTTTCCCGTTATATGTCTGTGCTTCTATTGATAAATCAGTAAACTTACTCTTAACAGCATCATCTGCTTTCACTTCAGAAAGTAAGCCCTCTGTTACTGCATTTCCGATTTGATCGTGTGGCAATGTTACAACATCCGGTCCAGTCCCCGCTGGTCCATCAAGACGTAACTTCTTCACTTGATCTGTCATTTGCATTTCAACAACTTTTACTTTTACTTTATATTTTTCCTCAAAGCTTTTCACTGCTGGTTCTAAACCAACGCCTTTTTTATCATCTTCCCAAACGAGAAGGTCATAGTCTTTCTTCGCTTTAGTTTCCTCTTTTTTCCCTGAATCTTTCGGCCCACATGCAGATAACATACCAATTGATAATGCCGAAACCGTTAATAATGATAATGCTTTCTTCATCCCAAAAAACCTCCCTAAATTGTCTATGTACCTTACTAATTGAAAACGTTTGCATTTGAAAGTTTAATAGAAGCGCAAACCTTATCTCAAATCTATGAAAACGTTTGCGCTATTTGTCTATCATTATACATTCTTTTATTCATTTTGCAAATATTAATTTTAAAAATAATGTCATTATGCTCTTTATACATTGACTTTATATGAAATGAATACTACTCTTATAAGCAATATTAAAGCTAATAGAAAGGCAATCGTTTGCAATACAGGCTTTATTATTACATTTAAGGGAATAATATGTATAGAGATATTAAAGGGGGATTTTCTATATGCTTAAAGAAGCCGTTTACCATAGGCCGAAAGATAATTATGCATACGCTTACGATGAAAAAACAATTCACATCCGAATACGTACTAAGAGAAACGATGTTCAAATCGCCACTCTTATTTATGGTGACCCTTACGAATGGACAGATGGAAAATGGATTACGTCAAATACGCCGATGAACAAAACTGGTTCTACTGCATTATTTGATTATTGGTCCATTTCAATCGAACCAAAATTTAAGCGCTTACGTTATGGATTCGAATTAAAAACTGAGACAGAAACTCTTATTTATGCAGAACGAGGCTTTTTCTCAAACATTCCAGATGACGATGTCGGTAACTTTTTCTGCTTTCCATTCATTCATACAAAAGACGTTTTCATGGCACCACCTTGGATTAAGGACACAGTATGGTATCAAATCTTCCCAGAACGATTCGCTAACGGGGACAGCACATTAAATCCAGCAAACACCCTCCCTTGGGGAAGTACCGAACCAACTCCAACTAATTTTTTCGGAGGAGATTTTGCTGGTATTATTCAAAACCTTGATTACCTTGTTAAACTTGGGATTTCCGGAATATACTTCACACCTATTTTTAAAGCTCATTCAAACCATAAATATGACACTATTGACTACATGGAAATCGATCCGCAATTCGGGACGAAAGAAACTTTCAAAGAACTTGTTGAGGCATGTCATAAACACGGTATAAAAGTAATGCTCGATGCTGTGTTTAATCATAGTGGCTACTTTTTCGATAAATTCCAAGACGTACTAGAACATGGTGAAAAGTCAGCATATAAAGAGTGGTTCCACATTCATGAATTCCCAATTATAACCGAGCCACTTCCTAATTATGATACTTTCGCATTTACACCGTATATGCCTAAATTAAATACTGCACACCCAGATGTAAAAGAATATTTACTTGAAGTAGGGCGTTATTGGATAAGAGAATTCAATATAGACGGTTGGCGCCTTGATGTAGCAAATGAAGTTGACCACTGCTTTTGGAGAGAATTCCGAAGTGAGATAAAGGCGTTAAATCCTGAAGTATATATTTTAGGAGAAATTTGGCACGACGCCCTCCCATGGCTACACGGAGATCAATTTGATGCTGTCATGAGCTATCCTGTTACAAATGCTCTACTTTCTTACTTTGCTAACAATTCCATTAAAGCAAGTGAATTCATGAAACAAATTACAGAATCCCTACATTCCTACTCTATGAATATAAATGAAGCCGCATTTCATTTATTAGACAGCCATGATACACCAAGAATATTAACAACATGTAACGGAGATAAAAATAAGTTAAAGTTACTCTATGTATTCCATCTTTCTTACATCGGCTCTCCTTGTATTTATTATGGAGACGAAATCGGTATAGATGGCGGCATGGACCCGGATTGCCGCAAATGTATGATTTGGGATACAAAAGAACAAGACCATGTATTATTTACACATATACAAACATTACTTTCATTACGAAAACAATATAAAGCATTTGGAGGACATGGTACATTCCAATTCATCGAAGCAAATGATGAACATAATTACATTTCTTATACGAAAACATATGGAGATGAAACTATCTTTTTCGTTTTAAATCCTACTAACGATGAAATTACAGCTTCACTCCCTATCCATATTACAAGGAAGAAAATAATCAATATATATACAAACGAAGAATTTTCAGCAGAAGCAAGTGTATTACAAGTTACACTTCCACCGCACGGATTCTCAATATTAAAATGGTAATAGAAAAAGCCTTATGCCGCTCGGACATAAGGCTTTTTCTTATTTCAATTTATACACCATTGCTTCATATGGACGCAATGTAACGTTTTCCATTAATCCATTTTCCGAGTCATAATTGTGTATTAACAGTTCTGATTCACTATAAACAATGTTCTCAGGCAATTCAAATACACATTGATCCGCAGTGAAGTTTGCAATCACAAGTAGCTTTTCTTCTCCATATGTTCTTACATAAGCAAAAATAGAAGGGCTATTATCTAGTATTAAATCATACGATCCATACACAACTATTTCATTATTTTTGCGTAACTCAATTAATTTCTTATAGTAATAAAAAATTGATCCTTCGTCTTGGATTGCTTGTTTCACATTAATCTCTTTGTAATTAGGGTTTACCGTAATCCAAGGTTCACCCGTTGTAAATCCAGCGTGATACTGATCATCCCACTGCATCGGAGTTCTAGCATTATCACGACCTTTTATATAAATAGATTCCATGACTTTTTCTTTATCTTCACCACGGTCTATCACTTTTTCTTTATACATATTTAGCGTTTCAATATCTCGATATTCATCAATTGATTCGAATCGAACGTTAGTCATTCCGATTTCTTCTCCTTGATAAATATATGGTGTTCCTTTCATCATATGAAGCACCGTCGCTAACATTTTCGCAGATTCAGTACGATACATCCCATCATTACCAAAACGAGATACAACGCGCGGCTGATCATGGTTATTCCAATACAGGCTATTCCATCCTGTATGCTCTAATGCTTTTTGCCACTTTGTTAAATTCTGTTTTAAAGTAAGAAGTGGACATGGTTTTAC
The DNA here is from genome assembly GCF_016483605.1 of Bacillus cereus group sp. N11. Lineage (NCBI taxonomy): Bacteria > Bacillati > Bacillota > Bacilli > Caryophanales > Bacillaceae > Bacillus > Bacillus cereus group sp. N11. The sequence goes on along the minus strand of NZ_JAEHBN010000010.1, from coordinate 6,962 downwards.
ATCCCATTTTCCGCCTTCTCCTGAATCTAAATCCATATGTTCAAATTGAAATACCATTTGTAGTTCTTTTCTAGCTTCTCCTGTATACAATTTAGCTTCTTCTGTCGTTACACCAGGCATTTCACCAACCGTCATAATATCATAATGAGACAATACTTCTTCATTCATTTCATGCAAATATTTATGAATGTTTGGACCGTTCATAAAATGCTTATGACCTGAAACATACCCCTCTTCTTCTGTTTCAACAGTCGGTAAACCTTCTTCTTTAGAAATAAAATTGATAACATCCATGCGGAATCCATCAATTCCTTTTTCTAACCAAAACTTCATCATTTCATAAACATCTTGTCTTACCTGTTCATTATCCCAATTTAAATCCGGCTGTTTTTTAGAAAACAGATGTAAATAATACTCATCTGTCATTTCATCATATTGCCATGCAGATCCACTAAAAGCTGCTCCCCAGTTATTCGGCTCTTTCCCTTCTTTTCCAGAACGCCATATATAGTAATCTCTATATTTATTATCTGTTGATTTACGTGATTCAATAAACCAATTATGTTCATCAGAAGTATGATTAACAACTAAATCCATCATAAGTTTCATATTACGTTCATGCATTTCATGTAATAGCTCATCCCAATCTTCCATTGTTCCGAACTCGTTCATAATTTTACAATAATCACTTATATCATAACCATTATCATCATTTGGAGATTCATAGACTGGCGATAACCAAATTACATCAATCCCTAATTCTTTTAAGTAATCTAGCTTTGAAATAATACCACGAAGATCCCCTATACCATCACCATTACTATCCATAAAGCTACGAGGATAAATTTGATATACTACACTTTCTTTCCACCATTTTTTTTCCATTATGCTACCCCATTTCATTAGTAATTCATTCTTCTCTTTCTCCCAAGGCGCAAACGTTTTCACTAATGAATGATAACAGATTCTATCTTAATTTAAAATAGCGCTTACAATTTTTATCCTTCTTTTTCTAGGAAAACATATGAAAACTACTACATATCACTCGAATAAATGAAAACGTTTTATTTTTTTATTTATTTTTTGAATCTATTCGTTTATAATAAACTCAAAGAAAACGTTTGCATAATTTTTTCTAGGGGGAAATACCATGGCAGAACTGAAATTAGAAAACATTTATAAAATATATGATAATAACGTAACCGCTGTAACAGATTTTAATTTACACATTCAAGATAAAGAGTTTATCGTATTTGTTGGTCCTTCTGGATGCGGAAAATCTACAACATTACGAATGGTAGCTGGACTTGAAGATATTTCAAAAGGAGAATTTTCAATTGATGGTAAGCTAATGAATGATGTTCCTCCAAAAGATCGTGATATCGCAATGGTTTTCCAAAACTATGCTCTTTATCCACATATGAGTGTATATGATAATATGGCATTTGGATTAAAGCTTCGAAAAATATCAAAAGATGAAATCGATCGTCGTGTGAAAGATGCCGCACGAATTTTAGGGCTTGAACAATATTTAGATAGAAAACCAAAAGCGTTATCAGGTGGACAACGCCAACGTGTTGCGTTAGGTAGAGCAATCGTTCGAGACGCGAAAGTTTTCTTAATGGATGAACCATTATCAAACTTAGATGCAAAACTCCGTGTTGCAATGCGCTCAGAAATTTCTAAGTTACACCATCGCCTTGGAACAACGACAATTTATGTAACACATGATCAAACAGAAGCAATGACAATGGCTTCCCGTCTTGTTGTTATGAAGGACGGAAAGATTCAACAAATTGGAACTCCAAAAGAAGTATATGAGACACCTGAAAACATTTTTGTTGGCGGATTTATTGGCTCTCCAGCTATGAATTTCTTCCGTGGTACATTAACTGAAACTGATTTCGTTATAGATAATTCATTGAAAATCAAAGTATCTGAAGGAAAAATGAAATTATTACGTGAACAAGGTTATGTAAATAAGGAAATCGTTTTAGGAATTCGTCCTGAAGATATTCATGATGAACTACTATTTTTAGAGGCTTCACAATCTACTACTTTCACATCAAAAATTGAAGTTGCTGAGTTGTTAGGTGCTGAATCCATTTTATATATGAAACTTGGAAATCAAGATTTTGCAGCACGTGTTGATGCAAGACATATATTCTCACCTGGAGACCAAATTAAATTAGCATTTGATTTAAATAAAGCGCATTTCTTTGATAGCCAAACCGAACAACGTATTCGCTAAAAAAATTTTCTTGTATATAACATACAAAAAAACCGTCCACATACATTGAGGGCGGTTTTCATTATTATACTAGGGCTTCTACTGTATGAAATGATTGTCCTTTCGTGCTAATAATACCGAAAATCGGTAAGTCACTAAGCACCACTTCTTCTTGCTGTTTCATAAAAGATGACGTTAATTGTTTTATCTCTATCCAAACGTCATTAATACAAAGTACATTGGAATCGTTCTCTTGTTGGCGAGAAAAAATAGAATCTATTTTATATAAACCAGCATTTTGAAAAAGCATATCAATGCGACTGAATGCATTCAAAGTAATACTGATAACACGTTGCCAATCTCCTTGTTTTTCCATATCATAGGATACAAAAAGGGCTTCTCCGCCTAGATTCGTAATTTCCTCCACTGTTGCTTGTCCACTATCTTGATCAATGTCCGTCACAATTACTTTTGCGCCTTGTTTAGCCAACAAAAGAGCTGTATTACGTCCAATACCGATGCCACCGCCAGTTACGATAGCAACTTTTCCTGCAAGCTTCATTTTCATTACCCCTTCTATGAGTCTTACCGTCATTCAGTATACTCCTTTATAAGATTAGTCTGCAAGCAAGAAAAGTTACTCTTTTATTTGTAAGCGATTACTTTTTTACTCCTTCTTTTTTCTTACTATTACACTGATCGAAAACGAGACCAATGAAAATTAAAATCCCCCAAAAGATTATGCTACCTCCCGTCATTACAGCTTCCCCCTTCATTATATAAAGATATTATTTTCATTTATTATACCATTTTCTTAATTTTCAATCTATTAAAAAAGGACTTTCTACTTCGAAAAATATCCTTCCATAATAAAAAACCTTTTTATGTACAAGCATAAAAAGGTTTTTTATTATACTAGATTCATCACTTTTGTCTTTGTAATTAAATCATGAAAACCGCAATTATCTTTGCGGAACAACATCATATATACGTTGCATATTAACGGAATTCCAAGTAACAATATGTTCGGTAATAACAATACAAAAAATCGTAAAGTTAATGTTTGCAACGTTAATTTTTCACTCGTCAATGAAATCAATTTTGTTCTCGTTATTTTTTTCCCAAGTGTAACACCGTTCCAAATAAAAGGTAACAAAATAAAATATAGAACCATTAATATGAAAACTACTGCGAGATCATATCTATAGTCACCGAAACTTATATTAAACCGATTAAAAATAGCACTATAGTTTCCGGTCATAACAGCTACTACTGCACCATACATAACCGAGATTAAAAACATGTCAATTAGGGAAGCACCTATGCGATTCATTACAAGCGCTGGACGATGCATCTTCAACTTCATTTTATGTCGACTCCTTCGTATCCTTCTTTACCCGTTACATCGTACCACTTCTAAAAAACATTGTAAACTGGCGTTTCTCTTACTTTTCTTGTACAATGTGTTACAACAGCATTGTAAAGGAGGTTCCCATATTGAAAAAATGGATAATCCTATTCGTCGCCGTCCTATTAACTGCTTGTACAGGAAATACAAACCATGTATCTTATACGATTAACGATGAATACGAACTCATACGTACTTCTGGAAATGCATTTGAACTGTTCCCTACGCAAGATGCTGTATATGCCACACAATACATCCCTGCCAAAATTACAGACATCGCTTGGGATGATAAATACATTATTGTAAAACAAACAGAGGAAAAGTCAGATCCAAATAACCCTGACGCAGCAATTGCAAATAAAAAAAGTGAACATTATTGGATTATTGACGTAAAGCACAATAAACGTTTCGGTCCCTATAATGAAAAACAATTTAATGAACAAAAAGATGCGTTTAAAATTAAAGTGCCTTTTCAAAATGTAGATTCATACATAAAAGAAATAAAAAAACAGTCAGCATAATATATAGAATGCTGACTGTTTTTCCTTATATCATTTTAAAAACATATTACTCAGAAAGTGAAATGTTAAAACTTTGTGATTCTTTAACAGTTTCTTGTGTTTCTGTGTCTCCTGCCATTAAATCATCCGTTGTAAATTTAATATCCTTTACCTTTTCTTTTCCATCATCAAGTATTAAACCGATAATTCCATCTCTTGTTTCACCAGGCTTATAATCTTCTCTTGATACATTTTTCGTACCAACGAGCGTATCTTCATCATATAAAAAGTTTTGAGTCGCTACTTTAAAATGTTGCTTATCATTAATCGTAACATCATTCATAGAGAAAAATTGCATATTTTTATTCCCGCTATTTTCCACCTTATATGTAATTTCAACGTAACGAATCGTATCACTAATCTCTGTTCCACTTAGCGATGCATATAATTCAGCATCTTCTTGACTTACCTTATCGCCCAATCTACGCTTTACTTCGTCAGGAGTTAATGCCGTATATGCTTTTAATGTATTTTTTGCGTCTTCACTCATTTGTGATAAAGAGATTACTTTCACATCTTGTACATGAATTTTCATTGGTGCTACTTCAAATGTTTGATTCACAGAATGTATCTGCTCTAACTTGAAAGTACCCCATCCTGTTTCTTTCACTTTTTGCCCAATTTTTTTTAGCTCACGCCCACCATATTCTTTTGTTTCAGGAATAGATTCTTTCTTCTTCGGTTCAGCTTTCTTTTCTTCTTGATGGAAGCAACCACTTAACATAAGAAGAAAACTACATAAAACAAAAATACTTTTCCATGCTTTCATCATTTAATTTCTCCTAACACTATCATTCATTAAAATAAATTAGTCCCTAGTCTTGTAAACTATAGAAACAATAAGAAGTCCACAAAACGAACTTGTCAGTCCAGATACTATTATACCCCCTATTTGGAAAATATGAAAATAGGGATTTACGAACGCGTGAACGATAAATATAATAGTTGCCACAATGATTGCCGAAACCCAATACTTCCTTTTTTCTGAAGCTATAATAATATCTTTCCCTGTTTCATCTTTATACTTCCATAGTACGTGTAATAGTAATAATAAACCAACACATGTACTCCCATGTTGCATATATTTATACACCGGAATACTATGTAATTCTCTTTGTAACAATGGTATTTCCATAACGAAGTAGCCTGTATTATGAGTAAACGCATCCCAAACAACATGCGTGAGCATACCAAATAAAGCAGAATAGCAAAATACAAAGAAATCCTTCCATGTATGAAGTCCCCACCTCTCATCTACTGCATATGTATAGTAGCCAGCAAATGGTTTAGGTAAATGTGTTATAAACGGCTTTTTTAAAATGTAATGATATATGTATGCTAATAGAAAGACAAGAGGTAAATTTAAATATAAGAACCCAAGCCACGTATGTCCAATCACGCCATACGGTCTAAAGTGTAAAAAATATTCAAAGTCAGGTGCCATACTACCTAATATAAGAGCCGTTACTGAAATATAATTAACCTGCTTTTTAGAAAAAGGGAGAACAGCTGCTGGATGCGCAAATGTAAACGGCATATTTTAACTCCTTTTCATATTTCCAATAGAATATCATCTATCATAACGAGAGAATTGACCTTCATGCAATGTTTATTTTCACATTGGAATATGATAGTTTCCATGTTATAATCCTCATGAAATATTCAGAAAATAAAATGGGAGTTCTCATGTCATTAACACTTTTCTTTTTTCTATGGAAGAACTTAAAAATTATAAAATATACGCCTGCTCTCGTTGGCTTTATAAGCGTTCTTTCCATTTTTATATTGCAGAGAATGACGTTCGGCTGGGAAAATCTCGGTTTTGGCGCACTTTATTAGCAAGTCGTCTTACACTTGTATTTTTTGCTTTTTTTAAATCAAAATCCGTTATGAATTGAGGTTTATATATTGATTGACGTACCCTTTTTAAAAAGTGTCACATTAAAAAAAGAAGATATCCCTAGCTTTTCCGCATATCCTTACTGTTTACCCGCTATTCGAACATTACAATCGCTCCTTTTCCATCCAAATGTAACATTCATTATTGGAGAAAACGGAACAGGTAAATCAACACTACTTGAAGCAATTGCAATTGCTTTAGGTTTTAATGCTGAAGGTGGAACGAAGAATTTCCGTTTTAGCACAAATAATTCACATTCATCTTTACATGAATATCTTCGAATTTCCAAAAGTTTCAATACACCAAGCGATGGTTTCTTTCTTCGCGCTGAATCATTTTATAACGTCGCTTCTTATATCGATGAAATGGATGCTGATCCAGAAGCACGCGGAAATCCAGTTATTGACTCATATGGTGGTATCTCACTACACAAACAATCACATGGCGAATCATTTTTCTCCTTATTTATGAACCGTTTTTCAGGACAAGGTTTATACATTTTAGATGAGCCTGAGGCAGCTTTATCCCCGATGAGACAACTTTCCATGCTCATTCGAATGCACGAACTAGCTGAACAAGGTTCACAATTTGTTATTGCCACGCATTCCCCTATATTAATGGCTTATCCTGAATCTACTATATATTCTTTAACACAAGAGGGGATTCACGAATCATCTCTAGAAGAAACGGAGCATTATCAAACGACGAAACTTTTCTTTGAAAATCGCGATCGATTATTCCATCATCTATTTGAGTCGTAAAAAAGAAGCAGCAAACGCTGCTTCTTTTTTCAGAGTGTTGGGAAACCCTTTAGGGTTCCCAACATTCTGCAATCCTTTTTAATTTTAGTAAATGAAAACAATA